>CALFBW010000001.1 GCA_937951415.1 uncultured Chitinophagales bacterium
GTTCGGCTTTTACAGGCAATCTCTTGAAGGAACGAATCAAACATTTGGTGCAGCCCCAACAAGCTGCTCATCCTGCTTTCTCTTTTATTCGTGTGGCTTTTATGGCTAGTTTGCTAGTGATTTGTTCTTACAGCATTTTACAACAGATTAATTACCAACTAGGGAAACTGGAAGTTTATCAAGATTTATTGGAACAACACGAATCGAATGGAGGAATTGTTTTTTGCAAGCATTGTCATTTGAATCATTGATTGGTTCAGAATCCACATGACCATGATTTCGCATCTTAAGTGAAGCAAGTCAAGAGCATCAATTTTAAACCACACTCGTTCAATAAGACTTACCTTTTATTAAATAGCTACGAACGCCTTCAATTCCTCAATTAAATCATCATCTATGTATTGATATTCATCGGGTATTTCTAGAATGGTGATATTGCTATTTATTCGACCACATTTTTTTCTATATATATCGATACTTTCTCTCCATCAAATAGATTCGATCTGCCCTTTCGATCAAATTTTTGTCATTCTTTTTTGAGCTGAACTCGAAGTACCCGCTGACTTTACGATCAAGTTAGGGTTTGTTTTAAATATAGTTTCTGCATTTTTGCTTCTCCATTTATTCCTACTGCAAACGAATAATGATTTGACTTTACTCATTGTAGCATTACTTACACTAATTATTACTTCAGGTGAATTTACTCGTTTTGAGTAATCTTCGACTGTTATTTATTAGCAAATAAACTTAAGCCACAGTAGTAGCAGCAGCTAAACGATCAATTTGCAAACGATAAAAACGTTCGTATTGTGGCATAATTTCTTTGAGATCGAATTTACGTGCTTGCTCCAAAGCTTGTCGGCTCAATTTTTCTTGCAATTCAGGGTTTTGGAACATTTTCAAGGCATTGGCGGCCATTTCATCTACGTTTCCAACATCGCTCAAAAAGCCCGTTTCCCCATCAATATTTATTTCTGGAATTCCTCCTGCATTAGAGCTAATCACCGGGACTTGACAAGCCATTGCTTCCAAGGCTGCTAGGCCAAAACTTTCGGTTTGGGAAGGCATCAAAAACAAATCTGCGACTGCCAACAACTCTCCTACTGCGTCTTGCTTTCCTAGGAAGCGAACATCGTCACAGGTGCCCAGTTCCCGACAAAGTGCCTCTGCTTTTTTTCGTTCTGGACCATCTCCTATCAGCAGCATTTTGGTAGGAATTTCGGCGCGGACTTTTGAGAAAATTCGAATTACGTCTTCTACCCGTTTTACTTTTCTAAAATTCGAAGTGTGTACCATGATTGGCTCTCCAGATGGCGCAATGGCTTTTTTGAAATGCTCTTTATCAAAGCGCTGAAAAGCCTGTAGGTCAATAAAGTTCGGAATGACTTCTATGTCATTCGTAATATCGAAATACTCGTAAGTGTCCTTTTTCAAACTCTCCGAAACAGCTGTTACTCCGTCAGAAGCATTTATTGAAAAAGAAACGACCGGCGCATAAGTAACGTCTTTACCAACTAGTGTTATATCTGTTCCGTGCAAGGTGGTGACTACAGGAACTTCAATTCCTTGTTCGCGCAAAATACTCTTTGCCAAAAAAGCTGCGGAAGCATGCGGAATGGCATAGTGTACATGAATGATGTCGAGCTTCGAAAACTTCACCGTATCTACCAGCTTGCTTGCTAATGCAGTGTCGTAAGGGGGAAATTCGAAAAGCGGGTAATTACTAAAACTTACTTCATGAAAAGTGATTCGCTCATGAAAATGCGGCAAACGAAACGGTTGCTTGTAAGAGATAAAATGCACCTCATGACCTGCATCTGCTAGCGCTTTCCCTAGTTCCGTTGCTACAACTCCACTTCCCCCGTAGGTGGGGTAACATACTATTCCAATTCGCATTTATTTCTATTTATTCTATAACCGCAATACACTTCAATTCAATAGCTATAGGCGTTGGCAAGCTCTTTACCTCTACAGTGGTTCTGCAAGCATCTACTCCTTTAAAGTACTCTGCGTACAATCTATTGTAGGTATTGAAGTCTCGTTTCATGTCTGTCAAAAAAACAGTAATGTCGACCAAATGTTTCCATTCTGAACCACTGGCTTCTAGTACTGCTTTAATGTTTTGAAAAACTGAATGACACTGTGCTTCGAAGTCAAAGGAAATCATATTTCCCCTAGCATCGAGCTCCAATCCTGGAATTTCATTGGTGGCTGCCGTACGAGGTCCGATACCCGACAAGAAAAGCAAGTTCCCGACTTTTCGAGCGTGCGGATAGGCGCCTACTGGCTTGGCAGCTTTTTGCGTATTTACTATTTCCTTCATTCTTCAAAAATGTATAATTCCTTCGATTGTGCGGTCATCCTCAAGATCAATCGTAGAAAAAGTTTGATACTTTTTTATTCTTAGCTACTAAAAACAAAATCATTTCCTTACAGAACTAACGGCGATTGGTAGTGATTGTTTAAGAAAGTGGCAGCTTGTAGCCTTCAATTTGAAACACAAAATCTACAGCCCCATAAGAAGAAGGCAATAGTAACATCTTATTTGCGAGATGCAAACTCTACTACATTTTAACAATTAACATCTTTTTATCTTACGTTTCAATCAAGAATCTAGAGAAATGAAAAATTTGCAAAGCATTGTCCTTTGCCTTTTGTTCCTGTCTGCCATCGCTTTATCAGCACAAACGGCCGTAGAACAAATTGGAAAGTCTTACTTGTCGAAGCATTACAAGTCAATGGGATTATCGTCCAAAGATGTAGAAAACACCTTTGTATCTGACGTTTATACCAGCAAACACAATGGCATTACGCATTTGTATTTACAACAAGAACATGCAGGCATTCCTGTTGATAATGCGCAAATAAACTTGGCTATCGACAATGAAGGCAAAGTTCGACACGCAGCAAATCGCTTGGAAGTAGGTGTAGCTTTTCGTGCCAGTTCAGAAACGCCATCACTAACAGCAGAAATGGCAGCAGGTTTAGCTTTAGAAATAAAAGGCATTGCTCCTGGCAATCTTCGACAGCTAGAAGCTCCTCAAGGAAAAACACAATCCCAAAGCTTTGTGAAGGATAAGGGTGTAAAAGGGAAAATTGCCTGTGATCTGAGATATTTACCGGTAGAAAATGCGCAAATCAGATTGGTTTGGGCCGTTAATTTCGAGCCTAGCTTCAAAGCACATTGGTGGACCATTTTGGTGGATGCCAGTAATGGTGATGTATTGAAAGAATACGATTGGATAGTATCCTGCTCATTTGATCAGGGCCACAATCACTCCGGTAAATCTTGTGGTTTGGATCATTTTCCTAATGTGGTCAAGAATAAAAGTGTGTCTAGCCCAACGGCAGTTCCTCAGCCAGTAGCCAGTCCTGCTGCACCCAACTCTTATAATGTGTATGCTTTCCCCGTGGAAAGTCCCAGTCATGGAGAACGTTCCATTGTAACAGCCCCTTGGAATCAAGCAGGTGATGCGAGCTTTTTTGGATGGCACGGAAACGGTAATCAAACATGGACTATAACCCGTGGAAACAATGTATATGCAAGTGAAGACATTGACGACAATGATATTCCAGGCTACAGTCCGCAGTCGCCTACCTTAGATTTTGATTACCCTTTGGATTTAGGGACGACTCCCTCGGAATATTTGGATGCAGCAATTACGAATTTATTCTATGCCAACAACATGATGCACGATATTTTGTATCAGTATGGTTTTGATGAGGTATCGGGAAATTTCCAAGACAACAACCGTGGACTTGGCGGACAAGGCGGTGATTTTGTTTATGCAGATGCGCAAGACGGAAGTGGAACCAATAATGCAAACTTTGGAACACCTCCTGAAGGACAAAACCCACGTATGCAAATGTTTGAGTGGTCGAGCTCTCTCACAGAGTTTTTGACCATTGGCTCTCCCGCAGTAATTGATGGCGGATATATAGCGGTAGAGGCGGGTTTCGATCCACCACTGCCTACAACACCCTTGACGGGTGAAGTTGTTCAAGCTTATGATGCAGGAAGTGATCCTGTTACTTTGTTGTGTGGACCTGCAGAAAATGCCGATGAGATCAATGGCAACATTGCTTTAATTGATAGAGGGGAATGTTTTTTCACAGACAAAATTACTAGAGCGCAAGACGCTGGAGCAATCGCCTGTATTATTTGCAACAACATCCCTGGCGATGGCGCTTTCGGAATGGGAGCTAACAACCCTGCTGGAATCAACATTCCATCTGTGATGATTTCTTTCGAAGATTGTTTATTACTAAAAGAACAATTGGAGAATGGTGAAACCATTGAAGCAACTTTGCAGAAAGACGATGCTATTCCAAACTTAGATTCTGATATAGACAATGGCGTTATTGCACACGAATACTGTCACGGAATTTCTACTCGATTAACGGGCGGTTCTAGTAACTCGAACTGCTTGGTTTCAGGAGAGCAAATGGGTGAAGGCTGGAGTGATTTCTACGGCTTAATGGTTACCATGACTGCAGAGCACGACCGAAACACAAGTCGTGGCTACGGTACTTACCTATCTTCTCAACCCATTGAAGGAACGGGCATTCGTAATGCTCCTTACTCTACCGACCTTGGAGTTAATCCCTTTACTTACGGAATTTCTAATAATACAACGACCATTGCTGAACCACACGGAATAGGTTTTATCTGGTGTACTATTTTATGGGAAATGACCTGGGACTTGATTGACCTCTACGGATTCGACGATGACATTTACAATGGATCAGGAGGAAATAATATTGCACTGCAATTAGTTACAGATGGCTTAAAATTACAGCCTTGTAGTCCGGGCATGCAAGATGGACGTGATGCAATTTTAGCCGCCGATGAAATCTTGTACGGAGGCGAACATGCTTGTTTGATTTGGCAAGCTTTTGCAAGAAGAGGTTTGGGCTTTAGTGCCAGTCAGGGATCACCGGTAAGTCGCGTAGACCAAATTGAGGCTTTCGATGCTTCGCCAGCTTGTTCTCCAGGTTTGCGCTTAGAATTTACCGCTACTGCGGATAGTATTGAAGCGGGTGGAATCATGAATTATACGGTTACAGTTACAAATGAATTACCTGAAACCGCTATTAGTGTTGCAGTCGTTGTTGACTTGTCGGACAACCTGTCCTATATCCCTGGTTCTGCCGATTGCGATGCTGGCCCTGGAGCTGGAAATATTACTTTAGCCCTAGGTGACATGGAAGTTGGAGAACAGATCGTTTGCCACTTTGATGCTTCTGTTGATCCAGCAGAATTTTCAAAGCTATTGTTCCAAGACGACATGGAAAACCCGAATGCCAACTGGACGATTTCTAATGACATTCCAGGCTATGATTGGATCGTGAATAATGGAAATGCCAACAGTGGTTCTAGTTGCTGGTTTGCTAAAGACGAAGAAGTGAGTACAGATCAATACTTGGAACAAACTGAGGCAATAGCAATTACGAATCCAAACACTTCGCTACGTTTCCAGCATTACTTTGATACAGAAGCAACATGGGATGGAGGTGTAGTAGAAATTTCTGTAGATGGCGGAGATTGGGAAGACCTTGACGATTACTGGACAAGAAATGGCTATACGAGCATCATACAAGAAAATGATGCTAGTGCAATTAGTGGTCGACCGGCTTTCACTGGTTCTAGTGGTGAGGCCTACATTCCAAGTATTGCTAGCTTAGGAGACTTAGCGGGTAGCAGCGTTAAGACGCGTTTCCGCTTCGCTTGTGATGGCGCTGTTGGCGGGAATGGATGGTACGTGGACGATGTAGAGTACTTGCGCTACATTTCCGTAGAAGCAAATGCTTGTGTTCAGGCACAAGGAGAAAGTCCATTCTGTCAAGCATATGTTGCAACAGTTATCGAAGGCAACTGTGTAGCGGAGGCTGGCGTACTTGCTGGTGATGCCATTGGAGCAGATGGCAGTATTCAATTAACACAAGACATTGACGAGACGATTACTGTAGAAGTAGATTTCTTAGGCAATGACCCTGGCGCTGAATACGACTTAGTATATCTTTTAACATCGAATGATTCTCCTTATTTCACAATAGAAGACTATAACGATTCAGGCGAGTTTGCATTAGGTAATCTTGATGCTGGCAACTATCTACTGTGGACTATGTCTTACAGCACAGAAAATGAAGTCGGAAATGCAATCAGCTTCCTCGATCAAGGAAATTACGAAGACGTTTTACTTATGGAACTCGCTTTCCAAGAGCAGGGCATTTGTGTAATCTTGAACAACCTTACGGTTAGCGGAGACAGAGTAGAACTAGAACTCTTGGCAGGAACGGGAATTGAAGACAGCCAATTAGACTGGGACTTGCAATTGGCCCCTAATCCTGCTGAGGATGAATTGTTTATTACTGTAAATATCCAAACACGGTCTGAACTAAGCTTAGAAGTCTACGATATTCAAGGCAAACGCATTCATGCACAAGCTTGGAATGTGGAAAAAGGCGCCAATCAACTGCTTTTAGATGCCAGCACTTGGAGTAGCGGATCGTACTTCTTACACATCACCACTGGAAGTGGCAATATTGCTCAACAGTTTGTTAAGCATTAGAATATGCTTTCTTTTTTGCAATAAATAAGAGTTAAGGTCGATCCGAAAGGGTCGACCTTTTTTTCTCTTGGCATCTTTCTAAACTTTTTCAAAGCTCGATCCTTGCCTTCTATAATGGAAATCAAGATCAGCACTTTGGTTAAACAAGAACCCGACGAGGTTCTAAAAGGATTTGATTTAGATTTATTTCAAGCCCTCAAACCACCACTTTTACCCTTAAAGGTGGAAAAATTTGACGGCTGCAAGACGGGTGATTTGGTGCATCTCAACTTAGGGTTTGGCCAAAGATGGAATGCCAAAATCGTAGATCATGGCAGTACAAAGAATGGTCATTTTTTCATTGACGAAGGCACGAAACTTCCTTTTCCCCTGCGAGAGTGGCGACATCGACACGGAATCGATGCCGCGGAGCTGGGAAGTAAAATCACCGATCACATCCACTATCGAAGCCCTTTTTATTTCTTAGACCTACTCCTCTTTCCAGCACTTTATTTGATTTTTTATTGGCGAAAACGAATCTATCAGCGTCGTTTTTCGTAGCGCTAAAATTCTCCACTTTGGGCAATACTGGAATGATTTTAGATTGTTATATGTGCAGATGCTCTTGGCTTCAAGTTCTGATG
>CALFBW010000002.1 GCA_937951415.1 uncultured Chitinophagales bacterium
CCCTCTGCAATTAGCATTTCTCCTCCTTTTAAACCTGATAAGACTTGCGTATCCGTATTAGAAGTTCTCCCTCTTTCGATATACACTTTTCTAGCAGTTGCGGAAGAGTCATTTTTTTCATAAATAAAAACAAAGTCTTTCACGCCTTCCTTTTGTATCAAATTGGTGGGAACAATCACCGCATCTTTCGTTTCAAAATCCTTCATTAAAATAGAAGTCGACATATTTGGTTTTAGCTTTCCATCTTTATTTGAAATGGCCGCTTCAATACGAAATGTTCGATTTTCAGGATTTAGGCTAGAAGCCACATAAGTTACTTTGGCTTCTTTCTCCAAGTCGATATTTGGAACAATTACGGTCACTATATCCTTTTCCTTTATTGTCCTCAAGTAGTTTTCAGGAACATCTGCTATAACTTGAATGTTAGACAAATCGACTATTCGAACTATTGGCATTCCTGGACTTGCTAATTCTCCCTGCTTCAAAAACACCATTTGCACTTCTCCACTACTAGGCGCATAGACTTTGGTTTTCGCTACCTGCGTTTCTAGAGAAGCAATTGATTTCTCTAGCGATTCCACATTGTTTTTAGCACTCAAATATTCTATTTCTGAACCGATGCCTTGATCCCATAATCTAGCACGACGCTCATAAACATCTTTAGCAAGTGACAAGCGGGTTTCTATTTCGGCTCGACTGCTTTCTAGTGATTCTCCGTCGATACTGGCAATCAGTTGCCCTCGACGTACACGATCTCCTTCACGCAAACGCATAGAAGTTATGTAGCCTCCCATTTGAGCAGCAGCATCAAACTCTCCTTTTGTAGCTATACTCCCGGAAATTTCCACAAAACCTTCAAAGCCCTTTGTTTCTACAGGCTTGGTCGTAACAGCCGTAATGGCAGCTCGTTTCTTGCGCGCCATTGCTTCCGGATCCATTTTCTCGATTTCCTTTTCGAGTTTACTGATCTGCGTTTGAAGCGTTGCGAGTTCGGATTTCTTCAATTTTAGCTCGTCCTTAACAACAGCCATTGATCGCTCACCTTCGCTGCAAGAGCTAAATGCTAAGGAAAAAACGATAAGGGTGAGAATTAAATATTTATTCATTCTTGGGGTTCTTTTATTTACCTAAAGCCTTTTGCAAAGCGGTTTGGGCTTGGACCAGATCGTAGAGCGCTGCTACCAGTAATCCTTGCGTTTGATACAAAGCAGACTCTGCCGAGTTCACTTCCAAACTAGAGCCAATTCCTTCTCGATATTTAATCAAAGCTGTTTCATAAATTCGCTCAGCAAGTGCCAAATTCTCCGTCTGACTACTTAGGGCTTCCATATTACTGATCATCTCTGTTTTGTACTGCTCGACTTCCATTTCGAATCCATTCTTTAACATTTCTCTTCCGTCTTTCAGTTTCAACTCACGCAGTTGGCGTGTTTTAATTTGTGAATCCTTTCGGAAGCCGTCGAACAAAGGAACACTTACATTTAAGCCCACGACAAAAGTGGGAAACCAAGGCTCATTGAAAACTCTCAGCGAATTACTTTGAAAAGAACGTTGGTAAGAAGCAAATACATTGGCATTCGGATAACGTTGTGCCTTAATATTCTTCAAATCCAATTGATTTAATATTGATTGCTGTTCTAAGATTTGATATTCTGTTTTCTTGCTCGCATCAAATTCCGTGGCCAGCAATACTTCTCCTGCTTCTTTTTCTAAGCGGGCAATTTCATCACTGAGCTCTATCTCTTCTTGGATAGGATAATTCATTTGAAACTTCAGGACCTTGTGCATTAAGAGCTCTTGCCTTTTCGATCGATCAATTTGTGTTTTTAAATTCGACTTAGACAAATCCAGTCGTTCAATATCTAATTTTTCTACAAAGCCATTTTCATACAATTGGGTCGTTTCGAAGTAAAGTTGCTCTAGGGTTTCTAGATTCTTTTCTAGCAAGTCTGTATTCAAGCCAACAATCAAAGCATTGTAATAAGCTTGTATCACTGAAAATCGAATATCACGACTAGATTTCTCGATCTCTTTTTCCTCCAAAGCTACTGAGGCTTTCGCAGCCTCCAAGCCGACAAAGTAGGAGCCATTAAAAAGCATTTGGGAAGCTTGAATTTGACCAGTTAATGAATTCTTGGTTCCAAACTGTACTTCCGAATCAAAATCGGGGCTCACTTCTCCAGTCATTGGATCAATCCCGAATTCATCAGGAAGAATGGTAGTTGGTAGCTGAAGGAAATGCGAAAAATCAAAATTTGCATTCACCTGCGGCAATCCTATAGACTTGTACTCCCTCAATAATTCTTTAGCTAATTGAACATCAAGGTCCAGTCCATTCAATTCCAAACTATTCGCTTGTGCATATTCCACTGCTTCTTCAATAGAAAAAATCTGAACATTCTCCTTTTCCTCCTGTGCACAAAGCATCAAAGAGTGCGCGAGAAAACAGAGCAATGCAAAACCTAAACGGCGAATCATATTTGCGTCTTTTTGTGTTTCGAAAGAATCTTATCAAGTCGTTTATTGCCCTTAGGAGAAGCAATTCCTCTAATGTGGTATTTCAAGAATTCAACGTATAGATCCGTGAGGGGAAATCGGTCAACTGGAAAGGTTTTATTGTTGAGCATGCTGGTTGTTTTGACCAAATACAAACGAGCAATCATCTCCACATTTAAATCATCTCGGAACATGCCTTGCTCAATGCCTTTCAACATATTTGCTCTAATCACGGGTGCAATGAAGTCCCATTTATAGAGATCATTAAGCTTCCAAACTTCTGGATAGTACTTCTGTAAATCGTACATCAAGCTGGGATTCAAGCCTTTTAAGAACTCTCTCACGTGTTGCCCAATCTCGATCAACTCATCAATAGCATTTTTCTTTACATCAATAATGCTATTGCAAGCCTCTTTATCGATTTTCAACCATTCCACCATAGACTTATGCACTAAATCCGCTTTATTTTCCACGGTGAGGTAGAGGGTTTTCTTTGAGATGCCAAGTTCTCTGGCAATATCATCCATACTCACCGAGCGAATGCCGTACTTAAAGAAGAGCTCTCCCGCCTTAACTAATAACTGGTTGATCATTTCCCAACAAAGATATCGCGGAAACTTTCAATGAGTCAATAGTTTCCAAAGTTTTAACATAATGTTTACAATGGATATGAGGATGAACTGGAAGCATTCGACACACTTCGGTTCTGGCAGTCACAGCTACTTGATTCATTCAAGGAACAAATTCAAAGAACAAAGATTTTTATGATAATAAATGACAACTGGAGCCAAGTACAATTCAAGCTTCGCAGACTGCATCATGGAAGTAAAGCTTGAGGAACTTAAGTACAAATAAAACCAAAAAGCCATCAGATGAGACGATGGAGAAGCTCGCATGTTTGCTGCAAGAGAATTGTTATTATAATGGCTTTCAAAAGCAGTACTTCTATAAGAAAGACATCCCAAATCTTGGCAATCCTACATCCCTGAGTCATCACTTCCTCCCCTTCTTGGCTTTCTACATCAATAACTGGCTTGGTCTGATTGAAGTGAATAAAAATCACCTTCTTCTTTTCCTAAGCTGTCAAGTTTTTGAATTTATCTAGACTTTCAATGATAAAAGGCTGTCGGATTTGGGAGATATCTCGGTGATTTAGCTCCTCTCCATTAAAGAATGTAGCGTCTAAAAAGGCATAGTCGACTTTCTTAATTTCGTCGATAATATCGTATTCCCACTTTTCCCATTTATCAGTATCGGGAATAAACAGGCCGATTTGTTTGGACCGAATATTTTGTATCCCACGGTTTCAGAAAACTCATCTCGATGTGGAACACGAACAGGGCGCCTAAGATGCGCAGTAGCTATGGTTTCTCATTCCTTCCTTTTTCAGCTTTCCTCCTACGGTTCTTCTCTTCCCACTTTTGAGGATTGTTGACGATGTATCGTGCGATATTATTGTAGGCGCGAGCATCGCGGATGATGATGTCGTGGTAGTCTCGCTGCCAGATGGATTTTTCGAGGTTGATGGCGAGCGTTGGGGCGAGCGACGGGGCGAGCGTTGGGGCGAGCGTTGGGGCGAATTGCGATTCGCCCTTGCTAGATTCGCCCTTGCCTGATTCGCCCTTGCTGGATTCGCCCTTGCTGAGATACCTAGCCTTGAGAGTTGATCGGTAGAGTGCCTTGATCTGTTTCGTGGTGGCTCCCTTGTAGCCGCGGACGATGGCACCGACCGTGTGAGACGGCGATTTGAACTGGCCGATTCTATTGTCTTTTGTTTTTTCTTGAGCGTCGAAGTGAACAATCGCGTGGAAGTGATTGGGCATTATGACATATTTCCCGAGAGAAATATTGGGTCGAATCATAGGAGTTTTCTCCCATTCCTCCTTTGCGATCCGGCCGTATTGATTTAGCTGCATTTCACCATTCACGATACTACCAAAAATCGATTTTCTACTTCGACAATTTAAAGTGATAAAGTAGAGGCTCACTTTGGAATAGTCCCAAGCTTTTAAGCGTTTAGATTTCCTGTTGTACTTTTTGCGCGTTCTCATTTATTACTAAATGAAAAACAGTAAAAAGGTAAATAAAAAAAGCGCCTTGAAATTACTCAAAGCGCTTTTCTCTATTTCTAATAAATACTACTTACGATTTTTTCGTTTCGTAACTTTTCGTTTATTTCTATCCTTGTTGTAACCACCTCCCGAACGACGGCCTCCCGAACGGCTATCTCTATGATCGCGCTTCGGTCCGTAGTCGGTTTTCGATTTAACCCTTACTTGCGGTTTTTCTTCAGAAGGCTCTACAACGACGTCCACTCCTTCCACTTGCATTTTCTTCAATGCCGTAATGACATTCAAGGCATGCTTCGATTCTACCTCAAAGAAAGAGAATTTCTTCATCACCTCAATCTTGCCAATTTCTGCCGATGAGGAATCGAGCCCTTCATTGACCATAGAAATCAGGCGTAGTGGATTGAGAGAGTTCTTTGTCCCTAAATTGATAAACAATCTCGTGAAACCAGAAGATGCTCCACGGTCTCTGTCACCACGGTCTCTATCACCACGATCTCTGTCACCACGATCTCTCGAATCGCGACGATCTCTGCGATCACCTCGATCATCTCGGTCGCCGCGATTGCGTGATCGATCACTGCGGTCGGGACGTTCTCGTCGATCGGAGCGATCGCGATGATTTCTCTCCCGCGAATCACGGCCACTCAAATTATTCGGATTAATATCCTTCGCGTTTTTGTAGTAAGCTAAGAATCGATTAAACTCTGCCGAAACAAAATGCTGAATCAATTGCTCACGGCTTAACCATTCCAGTTTTTCATAAATGGCTGGTAAGAACGGTTCAATCTGCTTTTCGTTGACTTCTACTTTTTCTATTTTATCAATTAAAGTAAACAGCTGTTTTTCGCAAATCTCTTTGCCGCTCGGAACCATTACACGTTCAAAGTTCACCCCAGAAATTCGCTCGATATCTTTCAACTTTCGTCCTTCCCTGGTGTGCAAAATCGCCACCGAAATACCACTTTTTCCTGCTCTACCTGTCCGCCCTGAACGGTGCGTATATGTTTCTGGACTGTCTGGTAAATTGTAATTAATAACATGGGTCAAATCGTTCACATCCAAACCACGAGCAGCCACATCTGTTGCTACCAATATTTGAATGCTTCTACTTCTGAAACGCCCCATTACCTCATCACGCTGCGCCTGTGACAAATCTCCATGAATGGCATCTGCACTGTATCCGTCGTGCATCAATTTATTGGCAATTTCTTGTGTATCTCTTCGCGTTCTGCAAAACACAATTCCGTAGATATCAGGAGTAATATCAGCCAATCGCTTGAGCACTTCATATTTATACTTAGAGTGCACCATGTAATAAACATGCTTTACATTCTCAGCACCAATATTGACACGAGCCACCGCCATTTCGATGGGATCGGTCATGTAATTTTTCGTTACACGCTTGATCTCTTTAGACATGGTAGCAGAAAACAAGAGCGTTTGTTTTTCCTCTGGTGTTTCTGCTAGAATTGCTTCCATTTCCTCTTGGAAACCCATGGTCAACATCTCGTCTGCCTCATCAAGAATGACGCGCTTGATCTTGTCCATTTTCAAAACACGGCGACGAATCAAGTCACGCGTTCTTCCTGGAGTTCCAACTACAATCTGGGCACCTCTTCTCAAACCGCGAATCTGCGTTTCAATACTCGCACCTCCATAGACTGCTACAATATTGAGGCCCTTGGTGTGCTTCGCGAAAGTTTCCATGTCGCGGGTAATCTGTAAACACAACTCCCTTGTTGGACACAAAATGATCGTTTGAACATCTTTGTCTTTCAACTCAGTTAAGTGAATAGCAGGCAATCCGAAGGCAGCTGTCTTTCCCGTTCCCGTCTGTGCGAGCGCAATCACATCCTGATCAGATTGTAATAAATGAGGGATGGTTTTTGCCTGAATGGGAGTTGGAGTTTCGAATCCTAGATCTTCGAGAGATTGCAGGATTTGATCGTTCAGACCAGTTTCCACGAAAGAGTTCATAGCGTTTGAAGTCAAATTAGCTGCAAAGGTGGTCTTTTTATCGTTGGAAAGCCCCTATTTCAGCTAAATACTTGCATTTGAATTCTACAAGCAGAGTTGATTTCGTTTGGCAATGCTTCCTGAGATGCTCAGATTAGACTTTCAAATGCATCTATTTATTTAACAACCAGCCTTCTATGAAAACATTAATCAACAAACAAACTTAAAGTGAGTTGTGAGATTCGCTATCAGCTTCTTCGGGTTCAATGGAGCTTATATCTGGCAAGTCATCCACGATCTTAAAGCAGAGTATGGCAGCTATGATTGCACCGAACAAACCAAAGACAAAAACGGCTATCCCCTCGACAAACAAGGTACCGATTGACATACCAAGGATATTTCCCAAGACCCACAAACAGATAAAATGTATAATGTGACGCCATTTCGAGTGTCCCTTTTTGCTTACTCGGCGACCAATGATTCTTGCTAGAAAAAATATTGCGATTATGTCCAAAGTCTATGGCTGGATTTACCGCGAATTTCGCTTAAAAGTCGCGGTAATACAAAAAGTAAATGGTCTTAAGTCTCACTCTTCTTCGGCTTCTTCTTTTTCTTCGAGCTCTTTTTCGCTAAAGGATTAAAATCTATACAAAGTTGCACCCAATATTGTAAATCGCTTTCCTGCTCAAAGCCCTCGGGAGCTACAAAAAGGAAGCCCTTCATGGGACGCCCCGTAAAATCCATTGGAAGTGCCCCTTCTCGATCTAAGGAAGCCTCCACCGCATCGGGACCAATTCTGACCATCAATAAGTCTAGTTGCTTCTTTTTATTGAACAGCACCCCACAACACATCTTCTCTTCGAGCATGAAGCAAAGTCCGCCCATCATTTTCTTTTCTAAGACTTGCAGCCCTTGTCGATCGAACAACAATCGAACTCGATCTACCAATAATTCATCGTAAGCCATGCGTACTTTTTTATTGCTAATAAATACTTATTCGGTGCCAATAAAACTATGGACCCATTGCACTTCTTCTAGCACCTTTGATGGGTCAAATTTATTGAGCCGACTAAATACTCCCGGCACTACATCATAAGCATTGGAATCATAAGCATAGGGCCCAACCACTCCCATCATCCACCCTTTTTTGGCAGCCCTATGTGGTTCGTTCACACGAAACTTCCAAACGTAGTAGATGGTAGAATCTTCTAGATCTCCCTGAATGGATAAATCTATTTCCTCTACCAATTCCATTTGATCTGGAAAAGCATTTAAGGCAGCTGGGAACTCCAACCAATTACCCAAACGGCTTTCAGTAGCAGATTCCTCGAAGTCGAATTTGCTAGGAAACAAACCAATCCTGCGGTATTCCATTAAAAGGTGATACGTGTCGAAACGTGTTTTGGGATCTTCTGCGAAAGGCAAGACATCTTCTCTTGTTATTGATATACCTTCTTCTACTTTATCTGACAACGGCTTCATGCGATTCAAGCGCAAATCCATGGTTTGGGCTGCTAGCTTTTGCACCCTCCAATACCGGAACAGCATAAATAGGATTATGCTAATGATAATAAAAGCAATAAAAAGGAATAGTAAACCGACCATGGGCTTATCTTACACTATTATCAC
>CALFBW010000003.1 GCA_937951415.1 uncultured Chitinophagales bacterium
TAGCTCAACTGGATAGAGCAGCTCCCTTCTAAGGAGCAGGTTTCAGGTTCGAGTCCTGATGGGATCACTACTCAAAAAAACAAAGCCCCTTAAACTTTCGCAGTTTAAAGGGCTTTGTTCATTTACACAGTGGTCAGAGGCTGGTCGTTTTTCCATTTATTACAAAACATTCACCCTGCAGAGGCCTAAGGAGCTACCTCCGCTACACCAATTTTCGCCTTATTCTTGTCCCAAGCATCAAAATCAGTGGTTTGAATAACTCCATCTAAATTTCCGTCTGCCTCTTCGTAGGTGTTCAAGATTGCTGGGTCAGCTACCCAGTTGTCAAAATCTGTTGTCTGAATAACGCCGTCTTGATTGTAGTCGCCTGCGTGCATAAAATAAAAGCCGTCTCCGCTGTTCTTCAATTGCTCAATGCCTAAAGCAGTGCTCGGATTTAAAGTGAAATCGTAATTCGCATTTGGAGCGGCAGTAATGCTGTTAGCAGAGACAATATCAAGATGATTTCTATGGCGAATCAAGATGTAATATTCTTGACCAAAAGAAACATTGCTAAAACGCAAAGGAAATCCGGTCACATCAATAATTTCTCCATTGCTTGCAAGCAAAGCAGCATGCCTTTCCACCAAAGAGCTACTAGGGCCGCTTCCGCTTACAGCGGGATTTCCTTGGCGGAGTTCCACAATCACCCAGTCGACAGTAGATACAGGAAATGCAATTCCATTGGCAATGGATTTGATTTCATTTAGAAAATAAGGAGCAGTATTAAAAGGTTGCTGTAAAGGCAGGAGAAACGATTCCTCCAATTTATTACGCATAATGCCTGCGCCTAAGTACGGTCCCTCTAGAAAAACCTTAAGCGTTAGACTCATTCCTGAATTGAGATCGCTTCCACTGCAATTTTCATCCATTCCATTGTTGGGAATTTCTGTCGCTCCCGGATAGGCTAGTAGGTAAGAATCATTGCAATCTACATCTGAAAAATAACCATCATTATCATTATCTACGGAGTAAACGGACCCATCACAATTTTCATCGATTAAGTTTCCAGTTATCTCCACAGTTCCCGGATGAATGGCCGAATCATTGTCGTTACAATCGTACCAAGAAACATATCCATCATTATCATTGTCAATAGAAGCGCTGCTGTTGCTGGCCGAAAAAGTTGCCTCTGTCACAAAGAAATCTCCTTCGCCATTCGGAATTCTAGAGACACTCACATCACCCACCAAAGCAGAAAAACTTACTTGATCCACAATATTACCCTGGGCATTCGACAGATAAACATCATCATATTGTCCTGAGATTTTGAAATTCGTATGTAAGCCCGTTTGCGTGCTGTCTGCATCGGTCCATACAATCAAGTATCCATTTGGTGCAATGTTTGTCCCAATAGGAAATTGCCACTTTTGAAGATTTATTCTTGAATCACTTAAGAAATAATTGCTTAAAGAAATCGTATTTCCTGAATTGTTATACAATTCAACCCAATCATCAAATTCTCCATTTTGATCGGAAACGGTGCTGGCATTTGTAGCCTGCGCTTCATTAATGACCACTGTTGAGTTCGAGCTCATTCCAGTTATTGTGTTATTCATAGCCTCAAAACTTGCTGGAGTTTCCCGAAACCCTCCCGTTCCATTGGGGATGCGACTAAAAGAACGATCTCTTCCTGCTCTTCCAAAGTGTTCCACATCAATGATTTGTCCCGCTGCATTCAAAAGAATCAAGCGCTCAGCCAGTGAAGACAATCGGAAATCAGCATGTAATCCTGTTTGCGGACTAAGCGGTGCATCTAACCAAACTATTAGGTAGCCTTGAGCGGGAATGGTGGTTCCAGTGGGAAAGCTCCAACTGCTCGCTAAAGTCCGACTATCCGACAGGGCATAACCACTTAAGTTTATTGGAGCAGTGCTATTGTTGTACAATTCCACCCAGTCATCGAACTCCCCCGCTGGATCAACAACTGTACTGGTATTGGAAGCCATGAATTCATTAATAACAACAGGGCTGCTGGCTTCTGGAAGCAACATGTCATTTTCGGCTTCGAAAGTAGCAGGCATTTCTGTCCAATCCCCAAGGCCATTTGGGAATCGAGCGACTGTTTTGTTGCTTGGAACCGAACCATAGCTCAAGCTCTCAATGGGTGTTCCATCTGGTGCAGAAAAGTAGAGGGTTTCCCCCGTAGAACTTAGTTTGAAATTAGTATGCAAGCCTGTCTGACCACTGGCATCTGCCCAAACGATCAAATATTGATCGGGTCCAATACTGCTTCCCGCTGGAAAGTTCCACTTGTAGAGATTAAGCGGATCATCCGACAAGAAATAACCTGTCAGGTTTACCGACGAATTGCTGGTATTGTAAAGTTCAATCCAATCTGTAAATAGGCCGTCTGGGTTGACAAAAAGATTGTCATTGGAGGGCATAATTTCATTCAGTACTACTGTTTGCCCTTGAAGGCAACAATAGCAGAAAAGAACGAGGGCAAGTTGTAAAATCCGCATTGCTTAATTTTGGTAATCAGTAAGTCCTATACTAAGGTGCTTGCCTTTTAAAAGTGGTTGGAAGGAGTTTTATATATTATTGATAATCATGTCTTTCTGTTTGTTTGGAATTGCTCAGAACCTAGGAATTGAAGCCTCTTGTTTCTGATGTTATAGGAGGCTAGAAGCAAATTAAGTGCAAGGATGCAATCGTCTCAGAAATAAATTGCTCCCTTTGTACACCAACAATAATCTAAATCGTTATTGCTACACAAATCCATGAAAAATACTGTGATAAGCCGTTGTATTTTATTAACGATTCTTTTTTGTGCTTGCCTGATCTTAAGTGCTCAAGAAAGAACTGATGTATACAAATTGAATTGGAAGAAAGAAGCGCCCATTTTTACGCTAGCAGTAGGCATGAATATCTATGCATTGGCTGCGCAAGCGAATTGGGAACCACCCTCAGAAATGGAGCTCCTAAGCTTGAATGCCGATAATCTGTGGTCCATTGATCGCTCTGCTGTCGACAACAATAGCCCAGATGCCAAAAAGATCAGCGACTTCATTCTCTTCTCTTCTATCTCTTACCCGCTCTTTACTTACCTCACCGATAACTGTCGCTGTGAAGGTGCTGATGTTGCAATCATGGCACTGGAAACCATGTTGCTTACTAGTGGGATTACTGAGGTGGCTAAGACTTGGGCTAAAAGGTATCGCCCTTTCGTGTACGATAGCGGCACTCCCTTGGAAGAGAAATTGAAAGTGAATAGCCGCAAGTCCTTTTTCTCAGGACATACTTCCATGACTGCCGGTATGACTTTCTTCGTGGCAAAAGTCTTAACGGACTTGCATCCCGAATGGAAGTATAAAGGCTTGCTCCTAGCACCTGCCATTCTCATTCCTGGCTCCATTGCCTACTTTCGCTACAAAGCAGGCCGTCATTTTCCAACAGATGTGTTGGCGGGATATCTAGTAGGAGCGAGTATTGGCTACCTTATTCCTAGTATTCATAAAAATGATCGCCTTTCTTTGATTCCCACAGGAACCAATAGTTTATTATTGCATTATCGATTCTAAAAATCGCAGTCATCAAAAAATAATTTTCATTGGCCTGCTACATTTTTATTTTCGAAACTTTCTCATGAAGATCGCTAATTGCCATAACAGCTGCACTTCCGTACCACTCTTTTAGTTCCATAGTTAAACTCCCAGCCTTAATTGCAGGATCTGAATTTGTCAATGCTTCGGCCTCTTCAATACTTTCAACATTGAAAACATACAATCCACGCAAATCACCATCGCCAAAAAATGGCCCTGCCAAAACAAGTTTTCCTTCCTCTGCCATCTTGCCGATGTTGTTCATATGCGCCTTTTGAAGTGCTTCAGATTCTGACTTGTCAAGCTCTCTGTTCGGTCCTTTTTTTAAAAATGCAATGACGTACTTTTTCATCCCGTAATCGTCCGCGCCATACTTTTCAGCAAGCATTGCATCAAAACCTTGATCCTCTTGTTTTGCTTTTTCTTCTGTACTCGTGTTCTTTTTTTTAGTCTTTTCGGACTGCGCGCAGGCACCAAAAAGAACAAGCAATAAGAACGGAATTAAATAGGTCGAAATACTTCTAAAACAAGAGACTTTCATTGTACTTTTTCTTAAAATTAAAGAGATTTTTTCTTTTAAGGATACTGTCGATTAATAATAAATGCCGACTAATACTGTATACCTACTTTGCCAAATTATCCACGTATCGTTCGACTACCTCCAAAACTACAATATCGGGTTTTTCATGTTCGATCAAATCTTTGTCAAATAGGGAATGCCAAATATAAACGGATGATCCGAAAGATTCTGCTAAAAAAGGAATCATTGCTGAACCAAAAGAATCACGAAACATCAGTAGTTTTAAATCTGCATCAATGCATTTATATCGCTTTTCATACTTGCCTTGTTTTGATCTATTTGGTCGGATATTTCCTAGTTGCTTTTCGACTTTTGTCCCACAAGATTCAGCTAAAGTCCACTCCTCATTGACTTCTTTTTGTTTTAATAAAAGCATGCGTGAAAGATCTTGTTCAAAGCTTGTACTGCTGTCTTTTTGAAATGCTTCTTCGATAAACCTAGGAATGATTGGATGCTTTATTTGCATTGTTTGGAGGAGCTGATTACTTGCATGGTAGGCACCTGCATCATTCCAATGTGTGTCGGTTTTCATATAAAGCCGCTCCTTGTGTTTATTTTTAAGTATGGAATCTGATAAATCTAGGCAGTAATCCATATCATTAGTTCTGAACGCCCGTATCAATTGCTCACGACTTGTTGGGCGATCTGATTTTCGATAGGGTAAATACTCAGAATAAATACTGTGTTTACTAGGAGCAATTGCGAAATAAAATTCAATTTCATTTCTACTGCACCAATCTTGATAAGATTTTATTTTGGCGACAATTTTTTCAATTTCTGTGGGATTTAAGTTTTTATAGCCCAAGGATTCGTATAAGGCATCTCCATCAGAATTTCCTAAGAATAGCCAGCCATCCTCTCCGACTATGGCTTTTAATTCTTTAGAGCTTTGCTGTAGTAATTTGCTTTTTAGTTTGGAGTTTAGCCAAAAGAGTTCTGCTCTACCCGTAAATTCATTTTTGAAACAATTATCGAACTCTTGAGGGAAAGCGGAAAAGGATAGCTCCTTGCTTTTCCAGAGAGTGCTTTCTTTTATTTTGAAAATAAATCCTAAGCTCGGAATTGCTAGCATCAGAAAAACGAGGAAGCAAAAGAGTAATTGTATGTTTCTTTTTTCAATCATACTAAAATCGAAAATAGATGAAAGGATTGTAAGAGTCAGTTGCTATGTAAGTAATGCTTGTAAATAGTATTCCCAAGATAAATGTCATCCATATTATTTGAAAGGATCTGGAAGTGCTTTGACTCTTGGACCAAAGCGTTTTTACTTTTGAAATTTGGGAATAAATGGGAGTGGAAAGAACAATAGCAATAAAACTAACAAGAGTAATTTCAGTAGTAAGAAACAAATCTAGCGGATAGAATCCTTGGTTTAGAGCTAACATGGTTTTCCAATAAGAAAGTGCATGGCTTAAATCATCTGCTCGAAAAAGTACCCAGGTAAATAGAACTACGAGGAGACAATAGCTTCGTGATGCGATATTGGGCAGTCTTTTGAGTGCGCTGGATAATCCCATTCGCTCTAAACTCATGAAAAGCCCATGTAAAAGTCCCCAGGCGATAAAATTCCAAGCGGCTCCATGCCAAAGCCCTGTTATAAAAAAGACAATAAATAAATTGAAATAAACGCGAATTGCGCTCTTTCGATTTCCTCCGAGTGGAATGTAAAGGTAGTCGCGAAACCAGTTGCTTAGGGAAATATGCCAGCGACGCCAAAATTCACGAACGGACTTCGCCACGTAGGGATAGTTGAAGTTTTCAGGTATTCGAAAACCCAGCATTCTTGCAAGTCCAATCGCCATGTCGCTGTAGGCGGAGAAATCAAAGTAAATCTGAAGACTGTATAGAATGATTCCTAGCCAAGCACTGGCAAAGCTAAGTTCGTTTGCAGGGAGCGAAAAAATGGAATCAACCGGAACAGCTAAGGTGTTAGCAATGATCATTTTTTTTCCAAGACCAATAATAAATCGTTCTAGGCCTGTACTAAAATTACTAATGTTCTTTTCTCTTCTAACCAGTTGTTTTTGCACGTCCAAATAGCGCACAATTGGGCCTGCCACCAATTGGGGAAACATGCTTACATAAGTAGCAAATTGCAACAGATTTTTATTTGCTTTTGCTTTGCCTTGGTAAACGTCGATGGTATACGATAAGGTTTGGAAAGTGTAAAAACTGATGCCGAGAGGCAAAGCGATTTCGGGAATATATCCTATTGCGTTTAAGTCGAGATGGAAGAAATTTCCGAATGCTTGCAAGTTCTCAAAGCCAAAGGAGGCGTATTTGAAATAAATCAATAAACCGATATTGGTCAAGACAGAAAGCGCGAGTCCTAGTTTTTTCTTTCCAGCATCAATAAGTAAGCCTGCATTGAAATCGGCGAAGATCGAACACAGCATTACCATAATTATTCGACCTTCTCCCCAGGAGTAAAACAACAAACTGAAGAGCAATAGAACTAGATTGCTCCATTTTTTTGGTGCTAGAAAGTAGCTAGCCAAAAAAAGGGGCAAGAACAGAAATAAGAAAATGGCGCTACTGAAAAGCATTGGGCTGTTCGAAAATTTGAAGCTAAGTTACAGCCCTTCTCGCTAATGCTATTGATGATTCTTTATGGCACGCCACTTGTTTTGATTGATGCAAAGATTTGGATAGTCTTCGCCAATTTTAATTTTTAAGAAGGTTTGCTCTACATGATTTAATAGGAATGGCGTGTGTATTCTTGTAGATGGAATCGTTTGCAATTCAGGGAGCCAATATTTCACAAAATCTCCTAGGGGGTCGTAGCGCTTTGCTTGCGTTAGTACATTGAAATAGCGACCTTCTCTTGGATCGTTTCCAATCCCTGCTATATAATTCCAATTGAGGTAGTTACTGGCAGGATCGTAATCAATCAATTGTGATTCGAACCATGCAGCCCCTAATCGCCAATCTAGTTTTAGGTCTTTTACTAGAAAACTAGCAGTATTTTGTCGAGCGCGATTCGATTGAAATCCAGTATAAAGTAGTTCGCGCATTGCTGCATCAATAAATGGAACGCCCGTTTTGCCTTCCCTCCAAAGTTTAAATAACCCTTGGTTTTCTTCGCTTAAATATTCCCTTTTTTGAATGCCGCCGAGTTGAAAAATCGAATTCCCGTACTGAATAGCAACGAAGCGAAAATAATCGCGCCACAAAAGCTCGAAGAACAGCCAATAGGTGGAATCGTTGTTCTCTATTTCCTCTTCATATTTACACAGTTCTTCCCAAATTAAACGTGGGGAAAGACTGCCGTTGG
>CALFBW010000004.1 GCA_937951415.1 uncultured Chitinophagales bacterium
CACTGATACTAAATGGCGGAAAGAGCACTAGAATGGGCGCCGATAAATCGAATATAGATTACCACGGAAAACCTCAACTAGATCATCTTTACGATTTACTTTTGGCGCAATGCGAACAGATTTTTATTTCTGTTTCCACTCCTTCTAAGTCATCAGCACAATCAAATCAAAAAGCTGAAATTGCCGATCGGTTTATTGGTCTGGGTGCCTTCGGAGGAATTTTATCAGCCTTCATGGCTTATCCAGACGCAGCTTTTTTAGTAGCAGCAGTTGACATGCCCAATGTTGACGAAGCGGCGATTAAAGAACTCATTCAAAAACGCGACAGCTCAAAAACGGCAACAGCATTTCTCAATGAAGCGACCGATTTTCCAGATCCCCTTTTCACCATTTTCGAACCACGTGCCTACCCTAAATTGTTGCATTATTTATCATTGGGTTACGCTTGTCCTCGCAAAATGCTCATCAATGAATCCATTGCGCTAATAAAAACAAGCAGCCAAGATTTATTAATCAACGTCAATACTCCTGCGGAAAAAGATCAATGGCATGATCGATGAGTTATTTATTCTCTTTCCTTTGTTTTTTTGCATTTCTATGCTGTACTCTTCCGCGGGTTTCGGAGGAGGTTCTAGCTATTTAGCCATCTTAGCATTATTCTCTTTTGAATACAGCCTGATAAAGTCTACTGCCCTCCTGTGCAACATTGTCGTAGTTTCTGGTGGGACTTTTTTATTTTTCAAAAAAGGCTTCTTAATTTTCAAGAAAATACTTCCCTTAATTATACTAAGTGTTCCTTTCGCATTCCTAGGAGGGCGTTTTCAAATGCAAGAATCATATTTCTTTTTATTACTTGCTTCTACCTTACTAATGGCCGCTGTTTTACTCTTAATTTATAGCCAAGAAAATGCGACGAAGCACGCACAACATTCTGATGCTAACAATTTAGTTCGAGGGGGAATAATGGGCGGGGGAATCGGCTTTTTATCTGGACTCGTAGGCATTGGCGGAGGTATTTTTTTATCTCCACTCCTTCATCTTACACATTGGGGCAAAGCAAAAACGATTGCAGCTACCGCTAGCTTTTTTATTCTCGTTAATTCTGTGGCGGGACTCATTGGACAGGCAAGCAATACCGATCTCCAAATTCAATGGTCTTTGGTGCTTCCCTTAGTCTTGGCGGTATTCCTAGGAGGGCAAATCGGAAGTCGATTAAGCGCTTCAAAACTCTCAGGCATTCGAATCAAGCAGATCACGGGACTCCTCATCCTCTTGGTAGCGCTTCGAATATTCGCAAGGGAGCTCTTCTAGGTATATCTCTAAAGCCTTAATCTTCTAGCGGTTCTTGAGGACGATCTGGCTTTTTCCATGCCTTGTTTCTGCCCCATAAGCGCTTTACGGCAAAACCAAACATGATAAAACTCGCTATCAAGTAAAAAATCTGTTCTAAACCTATCCCTCCTGTTTGCATGGCTGTATTTATTGCTAATAAATAAGAAACAAAGACTATTCCATCAAAGTTCGCTAATTGGGAAGTCATTAAAGTTTCCCAAGCGACACGACAGCTCTTCTTTACTTGCTGTATCTTTAAATATCATTCTCCTAAAGAAGAATGCACCGAATACTAGCGCATGAAAGAAGACGATAAGCCAAAACGGGAAGCGCCCAAGCCAGCTTCCTTTCAAAAGAACAATCCTTTGCATGGGGTCAAGCTGAAAGACGTGATGAATCACCTCTACGAAGTCTATGGCTGGGATGGATTGGCGGAACGCATCAACATCAACTGTTTTAAGAGCAACCCTACTATCAATTCTAGTTTAAAATTTTTGCGTAAACAGCAATGGGCTAGAGATAAAGTGGAGCGCTTGTATTTGCGTTCATTAAAAAAGCAAAAATGACTTGTACTGTGAGCTAGTGCTAAGATATCGAACACGCATAGTCTATTTTACTGTCCATGTCTATCAAGCCCTTCCAAAAGCTCTCGGATCCAAACAAACTTGCTTGTTTATACTTCTTTTGAAAAAATCGAAAGAAATCGAAAGAAATCGAATGAACAAAGGCAAAAAGCCGTCTAAGTATACGACTTCTCTTTAAACACTATCATGAAGAATACGCTTAGCTTAGTTTTACTATGCCTATCTGGCTTTTTAACTGCACAAAATTTCTACGATTTAAATACTGTTCAGACTATCGAAATCACTTTTGCCGAAAGTAATTGGGATCAACTTCTAGACGCAGCCTACGCCAGTACCGGCGATTATATAATGGCTCAATCGGTGTCGATCAATGGAGAGGTTTTCGATAGTGTAGGGGTCAAGTATAAGGGAAACAGTACTTACCAATCCAATCAAACGAAAAATCCCTTTCACATCGAATTGGATACCTATAAAGATCATATTTACGAAGCATATACTGATATAAAGCTCAGTAATGTTGCTAAAGATCCGTCTTTCTTAAGAGAAGTATTGTCGTATCAAATATTGCGTCAATACATGGATGCGCCGCTCTCGAACTATGCGAATGTTTATGTGAACGGAAGCTTGATTGGATTGTACAGCAATTCTGAGTCGATTTCTAAGAAGTTTGTGGACAATCGCTTTTATTCAAAGAATAACACTTTCGTAAAGTGCAACCCTCCTGCTGGTGCGGGACCACAATCCAATGACTTTCCAAGTTTGGAATATCTAGGACAAGACAGTACTGATTATTATGATGCGTACGAAATCAAATCGGATGCTGGCTGGGGAGAACTCATCGACCTTTGCGATACTCTTGTCAATAATTTGACCGACATAGAGGAAATCCTAGACGTTG
Organism: uncultured Chitinophagales bacterium; assembly: GCA_937951415.1. Classification (GTDB taxonomy): domain Bacteria; phylum Bacteroidota; class Bacteroidia; order Chitinophagales; family UBA2359; genus CALFBW01. Next base: position 2,815 of record CALFBW010000004.1, read on the forward strand.
ATAGAGCGCTATGGATGTTGGCATTCAATAACACCTTGGTAAATCTAGATAGTTATTCTGGACAATTTGTTCAAAATTATTACTTATACCGCGATCATCACGGAAGATTTTTGCCCGTTGTTTGGGATTTGAATGAGTCTTTTGGTCGTTTCAGTATGTCTGGTTCTGGCAATTTAAATGGCACAACAGCAAAGCAACAAATGAGTCATTTATTGCATGAAAATGATGCGAATTACCCATTGATTCAACAACTGTTAAGTGTACCTACTTACAAGAAAAAATATGTGGCGCACATGAAAACGATGCTAGAAGAAAACTTTGAAAATGGCACTTACTATCAAACCGGATTGGAACTGCAAAATTTGATCGACAATGATGTCCAAGCAGATCAAAACAAGTTTTTCACCTATAATAATTTCCAAGACAACTTGACATCTGATGTTGGCGGCGGCGGCGGCCCTGGCGGTGGAGCTACAATCGGAATCGCCAATCTGATGGATGGTAGAAGTGCCTATCTTTTGAACCTCGGAGATTTCACTGCAACTGCTCCTACAATAAGTGGAATTTCCAACACTCCAGCAACTGCATTTATTGGCGAATCAAATTCTATAACTGCTTCTGTAATAAATGCCGACGAAGTAATTCTTGCCTACCGCACTGAAGATGGAGCGCCTTTCGAAAAGCTAGAAATGTTTGACGATGGCGCGCACGATGACGGCGCAGCAAATGATGGTATTTACGGTGCTTCTATTTTGATTTCAGCTACTTCGATACAATATTATATTTATGCCGAAAATGGGAATGCCGGCATGTTTTCTCCTCAACGCGCGGAGCATGAATTTTACACTATTGAAGCTTCTACGGTTGATCCCATTTTTGGCGATTTGGTAATAAATGAGTTCATGGCCTCCAACACAGCAGCCGTTGCAGATCAAGATGGCGAATTTGACGACTGGATCGAAATCTACAACAAAGGAAATTTACCGATTAATCTAGATGGATATAGTTTATCAGATAATGCCAACAATTTGACAAAGTGGACATTCCCTTCAGGATTAGTTATTCAAGCCGATAGCTATTTAATTGTTTGGGCTGACGATGACGAGCTGCAAACAGGCTTACATACAGATTTCAAATTATCCTCTACTGGCGAAAGCATTTATCTCCTAGACAATACCAACACCATTATCGATAAGATTGACTATCAAAACCAAGTTACTGATGTTTCGTTTGGTCGATTCCCTAATGGGACTGGAGATTTTCAAAGCATGCCATTCACCTTTGCTAGTGAAAACATGGTCGAAAACGCTATTTCTGCAGAATTCAATTTCAAGATTTTATTAGAAGGCAATTATCAGACTTCGACAGGCTTAATGTCGACAGATTTACAAGCGGACAACTTACTACCTAACACACATCCATATTCCAATACTCCTTGGAATGCCCCAACAGGATCTCCCTTGGTAAGTTTTCCAATAAACACTGTTGATTGGATATTGGTTGAGGCCTATTCAGGGACGCCAGCGGCATCAGGAGCTTCTGGATTGACTTTAGAAGAATCCCAAATTGGTTTATTGCTAGCTGATGGAAGCATCGTTGCTGTAGATGGAAATACCGGATTAATATTTACCACTTTAAGGTCTGACGAAGATTACTACTTTATTGTTCGTCACAGAAATCACTTAGACATCATGACAGCTGAGCATATTCGCCCAACACAATTTATTGAATATGACTTTACAGATTCTGTAGATTCGGCATTTGGTGTTGAACAATTGAAACCAACCAGTGATGGAAAGTTTGCCATGTACGGAGGTGACTTTATGCCTGACGGCGTAATTCAAGCTACTGATTTTTCGGACTGGTTTTTATCTCCTTCTATACTAAATACCTACGAACTTACCGATGGCAATATTGACGGCGTAGTTCAAACTACAGATTATGACTTGTGGTTTTTTAATAAGGCGAAAATTGGTACATTTGAAATTCAATACTAGTTTTATTCCAGAAATTTAGCCCATTAAAAAATGGTATTCGAAAGACTCCTTTTGTGGAACTCTTGTGCCTTTTGTGGTTCAATAAAAAAGCCTCATCGAAAGGAGAGAATAGGAAAAATTATCGCATATCCACTTTGTCGTTCTTTCCCGAATATTTGCCCTAAGAAAAGATATTCGAAAGACTCCTTTTGTGGAACTCTTGTGCCTTTTGTGGTTCAATAAAAAACCCTCATCGAAAGGAGAGAATAGGAAAAAATTATCGCATATACGCTTTGTCGTTCGATCCAGAATATTTGCCCTAAGAAAAGGTATTCGAAAGACTCCTTTTGTGGAACTCTTGTGCCTTTTGTGGTTCAATAAAGAACCTCATCGAAAGGAGAGAATAGGAAAAATTATCGCATATACGCTTTGTCGTTCGATCCAGAATCTTTGCCCTAAGAAAAGATATTCGAAAGACTCCTTTTGTGGAACTCTTGTGCCTTTTGTGGTTCAATAAAAAACCCTCA
>CALFBW010000005.1 GCA_937951415.1 uncultured Chitinophagales bacterium
CGAGAAGATCAAAAAATGAACAAAGATCATATTCTCCGCACTGCAATGATGAATTACGCTTTGTACGGAAGAGATTCGGCCTATTTAAATAGTTACGATAAAAAAGAGCTCTTAGCCTTCGATCCGAAGAAACTGGCAAAACTCACCAAGGATTTATTGAAACTCCCTTTTAATTTTTATTATTACGGCCAACAGTCGTCTAGTGATACTTTTGCAGATTTATTAAAATTAAATAGACCTGTAAGCAAAAAATACCCAAAGGCTAAAAAGTACAAAGTCGCAGATACGAAAGAAAATCGTGTTTTATTTTTTCCCTATGAGCAAAAGCAAGTAGAGATTATAATGCTGCGGAAGCAATATCCCTTGAACAGAGATTTATCTCCTTACCATCATTTATTCAACCAATATTTTGGCGCTGGATTAAGTTCCATTGTCTTTCAAGAAATACGGGAAGCGCAGGCTTTGGCATATTCCGCTTACGCATGGATATCAACACCGAACTTTACCGACGAAGCACATTACTTACAAGCTTACATTGGTACGCAAACCGATAAATTGAAAGAGGCGACTAATTCACTCATGCGCTTGATGCATGAAATGCCGCACGCGCAAGAACAATTTGAAGCCTCTCGTTTGTCTGCGATGAAAAATATTGAAAATGACCGTAAATCGAATCAGGAAATCTTTTGGTTCCGTCAATCCTTCTTGGATCGCGGGTATAAAAGTGATCCAAGAAAGGGCATTTATGAGAAGCTTCCAACGATCGGCTTGGAAGATCTAGATGGCTTCTTCAAAGAGCATATAAGTGGAAAAGCTTTCACTTTTTTGGTCTTGGGAAGAAAAGAAGATATAGACATGAAACTCTTAAAGTCATTGGGTAAGTTTCAACAGTTGAAGCCAAAGGACATTTTTATTGGATAAAACTGCTAAACTTCCCATCATAAACGGGAAATCTCAGCGGCTTGAATTGTACATTTGGAAAAGAATTTGCAGGCTTAGAATTAATAGCAAGAAAATGGCAGAAATAATTAGAATGCCCCGAATGAGTGACACCATGGAAGAGGGTGTACTTGTAGGATGGAATATGAAAATTGGCGACAAGGTACAGCCCGGTGATGTTTTGGCGGAAGTAGAAACAGATAAGGCGACCATGGAATTAGAGTCATATCAATCGGGAACACTGATTTACATTGGTGTAGAAGCCGGTGCTTCTGTTCCAGTTAACGGCATCATGGCCATTCTTGGTGAGAAAGGTGAAGACATCAGCGCTATCTTGGAAGAAGAGGCGAAGGCTGCTGCTGCTACAGAAGAGGCACCAAAGGAAGAAGCAAAATCAAGTGCTCCTCCTGCGCCTGCAGCCCCTGCGACAGTGACTGCTCCACCTCTTGCAACCCCTGCACCTCAAACGGAAAGTTCTAGTACGGAAAATGGACGAATCAAAGCCTCACCCCTTGCCAAGAAAATGGCGAGTGACAATGGAATTGACTTAGCCGATCTTACTGGCACCGGAGATGGAGGTCGAATTATCAAGCGTGATATTGAAACCTTTATTGCTTCTGGAGGTACAGCTAAAAAGACCGATTCGAAAAGCGGTAAGTCTGCTGCACCAATTGTTTTACCAACGGTTGTTGGTGTGGAGTCATCGAAAGATGTTCCGAATTCGCAAATGCGAAAAGTGATAGCGAAGCGCTTGGGCGAAAGTAAATTTGCTGCACCACATTTCTACTTACGTATGGAAATCAACATGGATCGTGCAGTGGAAAGCAGGAAGGGTTTGAACGAATATTCCCCTGTAAAGATTTCATACAATGATATGATCATCAAGGCATGTGCTGTTGCTTTGCGCAAGCATCCAGCTGTGAACTCTAGTTGGTACAGCGATGTGATTCGTTATCATGAGCACATACATATAGGAATGGCGGTTGCCGTTGACGAAGGTCTATTGGTTCCTGTTATTCGCTTTGCTGATTCAAAGCCGCTTTCGCATATTGCTGCAGAGAGTCGACAATTGGCGGGCAAAGCACGTGAACGAAAGTTATCGCCAGCAGAAATGTCGGGTAACACCTTCTCCATTTCTAATCTAGGAATGATGGATATCGAAGAATTTACTGCGATAATTAATCCTCCAGATGCTTGCATCTTAGCTATTGGATCAATTACCAAGCAGCCACGAGTGAACCAGTTCGATGAGTTGGAAGTTCGGAATGTGATGAAAGTTACCCTGTCTTGTGATCACCGTGTGGTGGACGGAGCAGTAGGTGCAGCCTTCTTGCAAACACTCAAATCTTTGCTAGAAGAACCTATGCGTTTGTTGGTATAATAAATTTTGCAAAGGAAGTAAAACTGTCAGTTTGCTGACCAATTTACTAAGTGAATGCCAAAAAGGGCAAAGTATGGCACGGTGGCACCAGAGCGAAGAAGAATTCCTTCTTCAGTAGCTTTTGAAATCTTGTCCATTACTCTGCAGCATTTCCCCTGTGCTTTAAAACTAATACTAGCTAAAAGCTTATCCCCTGTTTCCCTTTGAAAATCAACCAATTGCGTGAAAATATTTTCATCGAGTGGTCGACCTTGTTCTGCGTGACCGAAAGTACAGCGTCTCAAAAAATTTTGAGAAACTACTTTTGATTCAGAACTGGACATGAATTTCGAAAGACAATCTTTTTCAATCGAATACATATAGATAAAAATCCAAACAGTGTGCCAAAGAAAACTTTAATTGTAGGTGCTTCTAGCAATCCAGAGCGATATTCTAATAAAGCGATCCATCTTTTGCGTGAAAAGAAGCACCCCGTTTTGGCACTTGGACGAAAAGCAGGACAGGTGTTCGACGTGCCAATTGAGCCAGGCACTCCTTCTTTTCAACAAGTCGACACTATAAGTTTGTACTTAAATCCTTCTCGACAAGTTGATCTCTATGATTACCTCTTGGGACTAAAACCCAAAAGGATCATTTTTAATCCAGGCACCGAAAACGATGCGTTTAAGGACTTGGCCGAAGCAGCTGGAATAGAAGTCGAATATGCTTGTACTTTGGTACTTCTTCGTTTGGGTCAATACTAATTTTGCGAAAATCTATCGCATTTCTTTCTAGTCATTTTCACGAGTGCTAAGCCCACAAGTCTTAATTTAGTTGTGACTAAAGATCTCCTTCGATGCTGAAGAAATTACAGGTTAGCAATTATGCCATTATTGATGAAGTGGTTCTTGAGTTTGATGAGCAACTGACCATCATTACTGGTGAAACTGGAGCGGGAAAATCAATACTCTTGGGAGCTTTGTCTCTCATTCTCGGTCAGCGTGCCAGCGACCATATGTTTTTCGACAAAAAGCGAAAGTGCGTAATTGAAGGGCACTTTGATTTGTCGCATCATCCTCTACAGCATTTCTTTGAGCAAACCGATCTTGATTACGATCAAGACACTATTATCAGACGAGAAATCACGGCTTCTGGAAAGTCGCGGGCATTCGTGAATGATACGCCCGTACAATTAACGGTCCTTAAGAAGTTAACGAAGCATTTGATTCAGCTCTTGGCGCAACACCAAACTCTTTCTTTAGGAGATCATGAATACCAGCTTTTCATCGTGGACTCTGTGGCTGGGCACTTACCTCTTGTTGAAGAATATCGAGAGAAATATCAATCGCTGAAAACAGATCAAAAGGCCTTAGAAAAATTGCGGGAGCATGACCGTCAGTTGAAGCAAGAAATGGATTACCTGTTGTTTCAGCTCACGGAGTTGAACAATGCGGAGATCGCTGATCCCTCTGAGCAAGATGTACTGGAAGGGGAACTAAAAATGTTCGAGAATGCAGAGCTGATCCAAAGCAGTAGTGAAGAGTTGCAACAATTACTAGGAGGGCCCGACAAGAGCGCTTTATCGAATTTGCAAAAAAGTGAGCAGCTACTGGAAAGGCTACAGGACCTTGGGGAGCATTACGCAGAATGGACGAAACGCATCAAAAGTGTACGACTTGAGCTGGAAGACATTTTCTACACCGTTGAATCTGGTGGCGATGCTGCGAGTTTCAATCCAAAACGTGCCAATGAAATTCAGATGCGTTTGGATACTTTACTCCGTTTGCAGCAAAAACATTCGGTAAATTCTTTACAAGATTTGATTGCTCTTCGAGAAAACTTAGAGGGCAAATCAAAATCGGCAGATGATTTAGAAGATGAAATAAATAAAAAACAAATCGCCCTAGAAAAACAGGAACAACAGATTCGAAAACTCGCAGAAAAGCTGTCGAAGAAACGAAAAAAAACAATTCCAAAGCTGGAAAAGCAATTACACCTTTTATTGTCTTCGGTTGGAATGCCCAATGCAGAAATTTCTGTAATAAACACAGCTCATACTAAGCGTGAATTGGGAATAAATGGTTTGGAAAATCTCTCCTTTCTCTTTTCTCCCAACAAGGGGAGCGAAAAAGTAGAATTAAAAAAGATCGCTTCGGGAGGAGAATTATCGAGAATCATGCTTGTACTACAATCACTGATTGCAGATTCTTCCGCACTACCTACTTTAATTTTTGATGAAATCGATACAGGAATCTCAGGTGATGTTGCCATTAAAGTAGGAAAGGCTTTGCAGCAACTCTCCACCAAGCACCAACTCATTTGCATTACGCATTTACCCCAAATTGCCAGTGCGGGAAAAACCCACTTCAAGGTTTACAAAGAGGATAAGGGCGAACGAACGGAATCGAATGTTGCGCTTTTAAGTGAGAAAGAACGCTTACAAGAGATTGGAACTATTTTGAGTGGGAAGCCTCCAGGTAAACAAGCGATTGCAAATGCGAAGGAGTTGTTGAAATTGATGAATGCTTAAAGCTTCCCAAAAGGGCTGAATCTGTTGTTCACAGAATATTTTCGCAGACTTGATGTTACAATAGCTCTATTCCTTTATTGCTTCAGAAAGGCACGAACCACCTGATCCTTTTGGCCGATCATTCTCAATAAATAAAAACCATCAGGAAAATCCCTGCAATAAATTGACAGGCTAGTTCCCGATACACGAACTTCTTTTGCTATGGATTGAGAATAAAAGAGCTTTCCTTGAAGATCGGCAATCTCCAACAAAGAATAATCTAGTGATTCTCTTCCTAGATTCACAAAGAGTTCGTTGGAAGTAGGATTGGGATAAATGCTTAGTTCGGCTTTATTTATTAGTTCAGAAAGAGCAGTTTCAATTTCGGACTCTTCAGCTTCTTCGGCTTCAATATCAAAACGGACTTCAGCAAGAGAAACACATGGATTGCTGCTGTAGCTTTCTAGGACCGTAAATAGTATTTTCTTGATAGACTTGGCTCCAAAGTCAGGACCAACAACGCCTTGATAGCTTTCGAGTTCATTGGCTTGCTCTACTTCAAAGATTCCCAAAGTCTCCCAACTTTCTCCATCACGAGAAAAATCAACCAAAAGCGTTTTAACACCCATTTGAGACTCACCCACATTATTCGAATTCCAAATGTGAGAGCCTCCAATAATTTGAGCTTCTGAAAATTCATACAGAATCCAATGGCTGTCTTCATTCGCAATATTGGGATTAGGAGAAGCTGTACAGGATGTCCACGACTCTGACCAAAAATTAGAATCATTTATACACTGCGCCTGCAAAACATGCCAGGTAAAAAACAAACCAAAATTTATTACTAATAAAAAATGAAACAGCCTCATCGTTGTGCTTAATTTATGATAAAAATCCTAGCGGACCCTGACCTTCAATTGGACTCCAAAAGGATTCTATATTGGGTAAAATGTCGATCATATCGCTAACTGATAAATTGGTAAATCCATCACTCGCAAACCAGCTCGCCAATTCGGCAAAGTATTCATCGCAGGAAGTAGTCGGAATTAATCTTCCTTGGCCAACATCCAAACTATTTCCTAAGGCAAGCTCGGGATATTCTCCATAAATATGACCGCCTTGTACGGCGCCACCGAGTACCAGACAATTAGCTCCCCAACCGTGGTCACTGCCTTCCCCATTCGACCTTAGCGTTCGTCCAAAATCAGAAATCGTAAATGTGCACACTTTATCGGCCAAACCCAATTCTTCCATCGATTCGTAAAATGTCTTTAAAGCAATATCTAATTCCGCCATTAAGCTAGCATGCGATTCTAGGAATAAACTATGGTTATCGAAACCTCCAAAATCAACATAAAATACTTGTCGGGAAAACCCTAAAGCTTCTCTGGCTGCAATGGTTCGAGCTACCATTCCCAAATCTCTAGTAAATCCCATATACGATTGTGGAAATTCCGTTTGTAATGCCGGTGTGCTCGCCAAGGCTGCATTAAATTCCAAGGCATGTGCTCTCGAGTTTGTAACTCTAT
>CALFBW010000006.1 GCA_937951415.1 uncultured Chitinophagales bacterium
CGTGAGGGTGATGCTTTGCGGTGCGCTCCCAAGAGGGAAACTTTGTCCGTTTACATCCAATGTTCCTGTTGCAGGCGGATTGCTGTAATCAATGATCAGCTCTTGGGTATAAAAGCCGTTGGCATCGCAAGCAGTTTGCGCACCTATCGTTATGTTGTCGATGGAGCAGCATACGGGAGCAGTAAAGGCATTTATTATTGACAAACTACAATTAGCATCACTTGAGAAGCTGGCAATAGCATTACTTTGGCTTCCATCGGCAGTGAGCCCCGTGAGGGTGATGCTTTGCGGTGAACTTCCAAGGGGGAAACTTTGTCCGTTTACGTCTAGTGTTCCCGTTGTTGGTGGATTGCTGTAGTCAATGATAAGTTCTTGGGTATAAAAGCCGTTGGCATCGCAGGCCGTTTGCGCTCCTAGGGTTATGTTGTCGATAGAGCAACAAGTTAAGTTACTGGTCGCAATTTGGAGTTCCGCTACCACGGGAAGGTGATCCGACATGTTCCAGAGTGCATAGGCCACATTGTCAGGAACCACCGCATTCAGCGCCCCTCCGGGAACACTGCTATTGTCGAGAAAATCCCTGTTAAAGTGGTAGCCATCGTTTCCAAAGGCTGCATAAGTTCCAGCCTTGTAGGTCAAGCCTTGAGCGCCGCTTATTACATCATTATCGAATAAAATAAAGTCGAAGCGATCATCATTTCCACCCGCTGCTCCGCCGTTGGGCGTGCCACTTGCTAGGCGGGTAGATTGCGTGTAATCGACCGCGAACGCATTACTGTTTCGCACCCAGCCGCCCAATACATCGGTAAAAGGCTGTACGTTGCCATTGTCAAGCAGCTCTACATAAGCGGGTTCGGCCGTGGAATAGAGATTCAAGTCTCCCATAAATACAGCATTTCTATCTGCAGGTAGAGTGTTGAGAAAATTGGTCAGCGCAATAGCTGCATTCTCTCTTTGTTGTTCATTGGAATCGCCTTGACTGGCTTTAAAGTGCGCTACGAATAAGTCCAAAAAAGTGCTGTCATTCGTACCGCTGCAATTTGGCTCAATATGGGCCAAACGATAATAACTGATGTCTCGTGGAGAAGCAAAGATCTCGTCTTCGGAGATCAAGGTCCAAACGGCAGTGTTGTAGAAAACCAAATTGCCCAGATTATTGCCTCCATTTCCATCGTACACAAGTGAACGTGCGTAATTGACGGAGCCAGTATTGAGCGCATTCAAAAGCTGCGTCCCGCCAGCATCACTGGTCAATTCCTGAACAGCGATAATATCCGCACCAATGGCTTGAACGACTGTAGCGAATTCGCTTGCTCTTGTATCAGCTCCTTGGGGATAGTTTAAAACATTGTAGCTAACAATTTTGCTGTCGATTTGGGCAAAACTGCTGACGCTGAAAAGTAGACCCATTAGTAAGGTCAAGACACAGTACTTCATAAAATAGATAAATGACTCCTAAAAGTCGTTAACAGAGCTTCTTGGCAAAAGGATACGCAAGTTAAGCTAATTAATTGATAGCGTGTGATTTAGTGGAAAAATATTACTTCGGGTAGGGCTTTGAATCGAATGGGAACCTTGGGAGGAAATAGGTGAATCGTCATTAAGCGAACCACTTGCGACTTTTGTTTATATTCGCTAGTAGCGTTGTTTGGGCATAAATAAATATTTTCTATAATTTCGACGGTTGGAGGTATATAGACACATAAGTACATGATAAGAGAAGAAAATGTTCGAATTATATTCGGATTGAAGTTGAAGCACTATAGACATGAGAAGGGTTTGTCTCTTTCTGCGCTTTCCGAGGAATCGGGCTTATCACCTTCTTATTTGAACGAAATCGAAAAGGGAAAGAAGTACCCGAAGACGGAGAAGATTGTGGCTTTGGCGCATGTGTTTGAGGTAGGCTATGATGATATGGTTTCCTTGAAGTTGCCCGGCCCCTTGTCGGCGATTAGTGATTTGCTTTTGAGCAACATCATCAATGACTTGCCTTTGCATATGTTTGGTTTCGACTTAAGTCGGATGGTGGATTGGATGGCTGATTCTCCTTCGCAGGTTGGAGCATTTATGAGCACGATTGTGGAAATCGCTCGTAATTACGACATGAAAAAAGAGCAATTTTATTTTGCTGCCTTGCGCTCTTATCAAGAGGTGAATGATAATTACTTCGAAGAGCTGGAAGCAGCTGTTCAGGGTTTCATAGATGCGCACGGAGGAGATGTAAAAGAGATTATTCGATACAATGAAATATTGTCTATTTTAATAAATAAATACAAGTACGAGGTCCGAGAATTTAAGGTGGATGAATACCCCGAACTGCGGGCGAGTCGCTACATTTTTATTCCTAATAAAAACAAGAAAATTTTATTAATAAATAATACACTGAATGAGAATCAGCGATTATTTATTGTAGGAAGAGAATTGGCTTATTGCATCAGTAAATTGAAAGATCGTCCTCATCATTCATTGCTCGTTGAAGTGCCTTCTTTTGAACACATTTTAAATAATTTTAGAGGGGCGTATTGTGCAGCAGCCGTTTTAATGCCAAAAGATCATGTAATGTATGACTTGGAGAAGTTGCTAAAAATGCGAAGATTCGACGGTGATTATTTGTTGTCTATTATGAATAAATATCAAGTAGCACCAGAAATATTTTTTCACAGGGTAACAAATTTACTTCCGAAGTTTTTTGGGATTCGTCAGCTCTTTTTTATTCGAATTCAGAATGATTCGAAAACCAGTGTTTTTGATGTTACACGTGAATTGCATTTAAGTACTTTGCACAGTCCTCACGGGAATGAAAAATCGCGGCACTATTGTCGTCGTTGGGTGGCGGTGAAATTGTTGAAGGATCTTTCGGAACGGCAAAAGGAAGGAGGTTTTTCGGGACCTATTACGAAAGCGCAACGAGTGCGCTATGTTGATTCTGGAAATGACTATTTCTGTATTTCCATTGCCCGTCCTATGGCTCCTACTCCTAATACGAACGCAAGTGTTACGCTAGGTTTTGAAATAAATACGGCCTTTAAGAAAAATTGCAATTTCTGGGATGATACCAACGTGGAGGATGCAGAAGTAAATGAAACTTGCGAAACCTGTAAGTTATCCGATTGCAAAGAACGGGCGGCCGAACCTATTGTTTATGCAAGGAGAAAAAGGGTACAGGGGATTCGTGATGCGATGGAAAGGTTGAAGAAGCAGGAAGGGTAATTGATTGGCCATTTTGAAGTAGCCAACTTGTACCCTCTTATACTTTCTCTCCTTATTTTCTGTATTTATTGATTAAATAAAGGAACTTTTCGTTTTCAGTATATTTCGCCCAGTCTTCATCGTTTTCAACAAAAGCGACAGTAATTTCACCCTTTGTAAGACTTATTTCTAAATATTTTAGGGCTTCTTCAAATTTGCCTCTAATTGCAAAAAGGCAGGAAAGATTGTAGGAACTTCCACCGTATTCGATAGCTTTTTGAAGTTTATCAAATGCTTGAATGTACAAGTCTTCAGCATCATGACCCTTTTTTATTTTTGCTAAGTTTCCTAAATCAGCTCCCCAGTTGTTGAAGGCTTCATGGAAATCTGGTTTTATTTCAATGGCCTTTTTGAATTTATCAAAAGCAAGCTTGTATAA
>CALFBW010000007.1 GCA_937951415.1 uncultured Chitinophagales bacterium
AATCGTCAAGGATCCATTGGTGCTTTTAAATATGATCTCCGCTTTTCCCTTTTTTAAACCGCTAATGGCGTAGTAGCCAAACTTATTGGTTTTAAAAGTTTTGCCTTTTATTTTTATTTCCGCATTTGCGATGGGTTCGCCCGTATCGTAATCAATTACAAAACCCGACAATTCTAAAGAGGTCTTTTCAGTAGGTTGTTGTAAGTAGCGCATCCATTCTTGACCGCTTAAGAAGAAATTCTTGTTGGTGCTAATATCCAATTTTTTTATTGACCACAGAATTTCTTTGGCATTTAATAAACGGGAACCTTGGTGCTTGTTCCATTGAGAAAAAGCATTGTGTGCGTAAAACTCTTGGCTCTTGTAAAAGGCTTGTTCAATGGCAGGTGTTTTGTCAGGATACAGAGAGAATAAACTCTCATCAGCCGTTGCTAAACTTACCTCCGCATTTGTAATAGGGTTTCCTTGAAAATCTAAAACGCGAACCGTTGCTTCCGCTAAATTCCCCGGTTGATATTCCTTTTCATCAAAGGCAACTTCTACATCTAAATATTGCTGGACAGGTATGACCGTAAATTCGGCTTCCCCTTCGTGCATTTTATTATCAAAAACATAAGAGACATTGAATTTCACTTTTCCGAAAACCTTCGGATCTAAAATGATTTCGATTTCTTTACTGGTTCCATCCGAGCCTTCCGTATCGCAGACTTCATAATGTTGCAAACGATCATTGTGCGCCACTACAAAAGCATCCGTCGCATCCTTCATGATGATGATACCTTTTACCGTTTCTCCAGCATTGTAAACCTTTTTATCCGTCAAAACATTTACTTGTCCGCGAGCTTGGTCCCAGTAATACGAATAAATGTTTCCTTCTTTAAAAATGTATACCCAAGTTTCTGCACGTGTAGTTCTGCCGTCTTTGTCTTTGGCAATCGCTTCAATGTAATAACTGCCCGCTTCTTTAGGCGCATCAAAACGAACGGTTCCTGTGCCTGTTGCTTTGTCGGTTTTACCCTTTTGGGTCGCGAGTTTTTTGTTCTCTTTATTGCGTTGATAAAGATGCGCTTCAAAATCGGTGGCAACCGCTTGATCGCTAAAGTCGGAAGCGGAAACTTTTATTTCAATCTCATCGCCAGCAGTATAATAATGTTTGCTACTACGGGCATGAAGACTAAAAGCTGCCTTTGCCACTACCACTTTATTGCTGCCAAAAACAGAACGACGACTCGCATCGATGACTTCTGCTTGAATAAAGTATTTATAGTTTATTTCTTTTTCACCATCTGTAGGGAACTGTATCATTGCTTTTCCTTCGGAGTCAAAGCTGACTTCTTGTTGACTTAGAATTTCTTTATTTCCATAACCGCCATAATAATCGTCGTACCACCACCAGCAACGCATGTAGCGATACCAAGGCACATAATGTCTTTGTCGCAGAACAGTGTAAGTAACTTTTGCATCCGTAACGGGCGCCCCGAAAAAGTAGTTGGCAGAAATTTCCGCCTCCAAGGTTTCACCCATCAAGTATTGCGCTTCTTTAAAGTCCACTTTTACTTCATACTCCGGCTTTTTGTATTCTTCCACCAGGAAGGAGCATTTCTCGCCATTTCGATTGTAGCGGTATTGCCAAGAATTAATCGGCTGCGTATCACTTGCTCTTTTCCAAACAATTTGATATTCCCCTAACTTCCATTCTTCTCCAATGTCAATGCTGTCTTGAAAAGATCCGTCAGCATTAACTGGAACAATCATTTTTTGTAGCTCCTGATAGTCGGGTCCTAGAATAGAAATGCGAATCGTGTCTTCACGGAAAATCGAATATCCTTGATCTTCTTTATTGCGCAAGCTCCCTTTGAAATACATTTTTTGTCCGGGACGATAGGCAGAACGATCAGTAAAAATGTAGCTCTTTACTTCTTTTTCTTTAGGGGCATACCAATTTAAATAGCTCTGTGAAAGGGCAAAACCTTCATCGAATTGCGCCATCAAGATCATTTCATTGTTGCCTCTTGACTCCGTTCTTTTATCGTCAATGCGGCACACACCGTTCGAATGCTCCACCGAAACTTGACCGTCTTTCAGGGATAGAATGTCTACCTTATAGTCGCTGATGGATTGCCCTGTTTTCTTGTTGTAGACATAAGCGACGGTAGAATTGCCCACTTGTCGAGAGGTGATTCCGTAAGAAGTTACGGCAATTGGAATAGCAGCAAACATGCCATCTTGAACCCCTGCAAGTATGTAAATGCCTTCTTGTAATTGGCCAAGCGCAATGTCTTTTCTTGAGCGATACCGATCTCTGTTGCTGACTTTGGTACTCCAACTCTTGATCAGCTCATGCTTTCCTAAGATAGTTTCAGGGCTTTTTAGCCCTTGGTTTTCGCGCATACTCGAAGCAAAAGCAGCTAAGTCTGATACTTTCAATAAACTGAGCTCAAGATCTCCTTGAGCAGTCATTTTGTCCTTGTTTCGATAATAGTTGTATCGACTAAAACGCACCATGACCTCTTCTTCAGGACTGAAAACCTGAGAGACATTAAGTTGAAAGGGGCTGTTTTGTTGCGCTGCAATACTGGTCATACTCAAAAAAAGCAGAATCAATGGTATAAAAGTTCCTTGAAGGGTAAATCTCATGGCTTTAGATTCAAGATTTAGTCGCCACAATGTGTGACATCTTTCCTTTAAGATGCAAAGAATCGCAGGTTTGGTGTCTGGCAATTGAAATAAATGTGTCAAATCTGCGGTGCTAGCAGATGAATTGCGACATTCGCAGCATGTTGAGTTTTTGGGAAAAGAACAGCTTTACGCACTACGATGTCATTATCGTTGGCGGAGGCATTGTAGGCTTAAGCACCGCAGCGGCTCTAAAGGAAAACGATCCTGCAAAACGTGTGTTGGTTTTGGAGCGTAGCCTTCTGCCTACAGGGGCTAGTACTAGAAATGCAGGTTTTGCTTGTGTGGGAAGTGTGAATGAACTTTTGCACGATTTGGATCATATGCCGGAATCGGAAGTACAGGCATTGGTGGAAGAGCGCTACAAAGGTTTGCTTCGTTTACGGGAGCGCCTTGGAGATACTGGAATTGGTTATTTACCCTGCGGAGGCTTTGAGTTGTTACTAGAAGGCGAGGAGCATTTTAAAGATAAAATGGGCTTCTTGAATGAATTGCTTCAGCCCGTTTTTGGAAAATCGATTTACGAAAACGCTGACCCTCGAATCAAGGAATTTGGTTTTAATAGTAAGCGGGTTCGGCATTTATTACTCAACAATGTAGAAGGTCAAATTGATACGGGAAAGATGATGGCTTCACTCTTGGCTTATGTGCAAGAAAAGGGTGTTACGGTTTTGGGAGGAGCAGCGGTAAACGGCTGGGAGGTCAAAGGAGACAAGGTATCCATTGAATTGCAGGAGGGAGCAGGAACTTCCGATTGGCGATTTGAAGCCAGTCAGTTAGCGGTTTGTACCAACGGAT
>CALFBW010000008.1 GCA_937951415.1 uncultured Chitinophagales bacterium
TTGCACATTGCAATGTAACTTATGAAATGGTGTATACTGACAAACACCCAAGACCGAATGCAATTGCAAGATTCTTCTTGAAAATGTTCGTTAAGAAAACCGTAGTGAGTGAAAAACCATATGCAAAAAATGGTCGAACAGCACCACAATTTGTCATTACCGGCGAACGGGAATTCCAAGAAGAAAAAGAACGTCTAATAAATTACATCAGGAAGACTTCAGAAATTGGTCGAAATCACTTCGAGGATAAAGAGTCTCACTCCTTTGGGCCATTGACGGCAAATGAATGGAATAATTTATTCTACAAACATTTAGATCATCATTTGACGCAGTTTGGAGTATGATCTTAGTAGTCTTCTTCACGAAAACATAATAAAAAGGCATTAATAAAAAGGCATTTAGAATCTTGAAGAATTCTAAATGCCTTTTTTTTGCACCTCATTTTTTTGAACAAACAACTATCGCTTCCACAGTTTTTGTGTCCAGTTGCCCTCAGCTGATTGCACATTCAAGAGATAAACTCCTGGCACAAAATCCTGTAGGGAAATTTCAATATTCGACTGCTTTGAACTTCCCTCTCTTAATTTCTTTCCTGTAAGAGACACCACCTGATAGTCAAATGTTTTGGATTCGGTCTCTAATTGAAAAATTCCGCTTTCGGAAGGATTCGGATAAACATTCAATATTTCCTGATCCACATTTATTAATCCTACTCCCTCCCCAAAATCGCTTAGATCATTAACAACTTCTTGGCTAATGACCTGATTAAACAAATAGAGCTCATCCATTTTTCCCTGGAACGTGCTGTTAGAACAAAACAAAGTTCCACCATCTCCAAAAGCCCCCACTTGTAAAGGAAGATTGTTCTCGATACATTTATTAAACAACTCCCCTTCTAGTGTAGTCTCCATCTCCTGCTCTTCACCATTGATATATAAATGAACTCGATCAGCTCCTCCACCATTCATTAATCCTCCTTCATAACTAATGGCAACATGTGTCCAGTTATATGTTGGAGCAATATCAGCGGCACTTCGATAACGTAAAAATTGTCCTCCATCTGGAGCCGCTGCTATCTTTAGCTCTACTTGACCCGTCGATGTAAGTCCTAAATAAAAGAGCTCCTTATTGTCTTCACAAAAACTTGGTAAATGCTTCGAAATAATGGGTGCAATGATCCCATTTTGCCCAGAATGAGCAATGGGATAAATCCAAGCTGCTATCGATAAATTCGCATCCTCTTGTACTAATAATTCATCATAGCGGTCGCCGAAATGCCCAGCACCTGATCCCGTAAAAAACAAAGCAGCATCCGCAACATCATGCCTGTCTGAACCACTGCTTACGTTCATAAGATTTCCGTTCAAAAAATTACCACTCAAATCAAGCAAGGAATCATTGTCCATACTCCAGTGTGCAACAGCGCCGATATCGTTTCCTGCTGGACGGATTCTAACACTATCCATTCGAACTTCCTCAATAGGAGAATCATTACCATCCGTTGCCACGATTCCGATTTGTTGAACTGTTGGCCAATTGGTGAGTACCTTTCCGAAAACAGGATGCGCTGAACCCAAAGGCTCTTTGTCGTGATCTAAAAAAGTGTTGTTTACGAGGTTAATAAAGAATTGGCTTCCTCCCGTATTAGGACCGGAATTAGCCATCGATAGTGATCGCTGTAAATTACTTAAACCAGGGCCAAACTCATCTTCAATTTCATAACCCGGTCCACCCGAACCAGTCCCAGTTGGATCTCCACCTTGTACTACGAAATTGCTGATGATTCTATGAAAAATCACGCCATCATAGAACTCTTGCTCGGTCAGGTCCATAAAATTTCCTGATGTAATGGGCGACAGTTCTTCGGTCATTTCCACCACAAATTCTCCATAATTGGTGTAAAAAGTCACCAATGTTTGCCCTTGTGTTACTTGACAGAACGCAAAGGCAAGTAGCAAATACAGTAATAATCCTTTCATATACATGAATTTAGAAAGACTTGACGACATATTTTTCAAGTATTGACATTTTTCCCAAGGACAGAAGCAATTCTTATACTTCTCCACAAAAAGCCAAAAAAATCGACTTTTTTGAACTGTATTGAAGAGTTTACAGTTAGTGAAATAAGTTTGGCGATTGCCAAAAAACTAGGCATATTTGCTCACCAAAGGGGAAACAATGGAGATTAAGGAGTTAATGAAGCGCATCAAGGAAGCACACCCTAAAGTGCAGCTGCGTACCTTGAAAACGCAGTCGGTAATTTTGCACCATTCCATCGACTTATTTGGGGAGTATGGATTTCGAAATACCTCCATTAGAGATATAGCAGATGCTGCTGGGGTTAAGAATCAGGTTATTGGCTATCACTTTGGCACCAAAGAGGAACTTTGGATAAAATGTGTTTCATTACTTTGGAATAAATTTGCCCAGTCAACTACTGAATTCAAGATTGATCCGGAAAATCCTAGAGCCTCTTATACGGCCCACATTCGAAGCATCATTCTGCGACAGATAGAGCAACCACATCTAATGCGGATGGTTTTTTATGAAACCATGCTGGGTAGCCCTCAATTTGAATTTATTAAGGAGCACATTTTTACTTTCTCTCAAATTCTAAAGAATGAGTTAAAGATGGGAATTGACGCTGGCATCATTAAAGATCTCCCCCTCAATGATTTGTACTTCATCTATGGTAATGCCATCAATATGCGTTATATGACTCCAGGAGTGAATGAATTAATCTCTGGTACTAAAAATGACGATCCTGCGGCTATAGACTCGCACATAAATAGTATTTTGGAACTGTTCTTTGTTCCTGAGTGCGAGTAATCTACTTCCGCAAGGATTCCACATACTTTGCCATAGCTACAATCTCGGGTTCTTTCAAAACGCCCTTATAGGGAGACATCAAACCGCGACCAAAGTAAATCTGAGCCACATTTTCTTCTAAAGTTGCCTTCGATTTCGTTAAGTCAGGCGCTCCTCCGATCCCAAGTCCGCCTTTTGATCCATGGCAAGTGGTGCACAGCATCTTGTATTTCTCCTCCGATTTTGCATTCTTAACCAAATCCATGGGACTGTTCTCTATAATGTACCTCGCCCGTGCAAGTTGTTCCGCATCGATTTTACTGCTTTTACTGCTGCGCTCCTTTTGCTGTAAAGGCGCATCTTTAATCGACTTTTCCGTCTTAACTGGCTGCTTATTACTGGACTTTTCTTGATTGCATGAACAAAGCAGTGATAGGCATGTCAAAAGAAAAATAAATAGCGTTGATCTGAAATACATAAGTAATGATTTAAGCACAAGTCTTGGCTTGTCGAGAAGCAATTTAAACATTTTTACTCCAATCTAGTGATGAATGTGCCCTTCTATTGTCGTTGCAATAAGAACTACGCTTGGATAATCCAGGCTATTTGAGCAGACCGTAATATTGAACATCGATCAAACGACCAGATTCCAATCTAAACTCATCTCGCAAATTACCTTCCAGCGCAAAGCCGTTCTTCTCCGCCACCCGAATACTTGCATGGTTTTCACCAGAAATTCGAAGAAAAAGTTTCCGGATTCTCAATTCCTGAAAGCAGTATTTAATCGTTGCCTTTAAAACACCTGACATTATCCCTTTTCCCTCTTGGGATCCGTCAATATAGTATCCAAGTTCCGCTTTGGGAATTCGCCAATCAATATTCTTTACAGCGATATATCCTATTAATTCTTCTGCTCGGTAAATACCAAAGGGATAAAATTCTTGCAGCTCCATTCGCTTCAATAAATCCCTCAAATAATTCTTTGCTTCGATCTCCGTTTTTACCAGACCAACAGTTACAGGAAAGAAGTCAGCCAGTCGGTCTCGGTTCGCATTTATTAGCGAATAAAACTGCTTGTACTCGTCAATTTGCAGAATTGCTATTGCTATTTTATTGCCCGATGCAATCTTCATCTTCCCCTAGGATGCTCCCCTTGTTTTATTTATTAAAATAGGATTAAGCTAGCTTGCATTACTGACAAGCTGGTTTAAATGCAAAGCTATCTTTTCACTAATTTCAGCAGCTCGGTTGTAAACCATTAAGTGATCGCCTCCTTCAATACTGACATCTACCTCGGCCATACGTTTTAAATAGAACACTTTGTCCTTTGAACCATGAATTCGGAAAAGCTTAGGATTATTTTCCACCTTCTCCCCTTTCCAGCGTATGATCGCCTTAATAGCCCACTGCATGTATTTGGGTGGAAGTCCCTTTATGCCATCAATAAAAATTTGACGCATTTTTTGATTTTCATAACCGTAATAACGGGCCCAAATGGGAAAACTTAAAATCGTAGTAGCTCTCCCAACAAAGTAATGCAAGCCGAAAGTGCTGACGATTTTCAAACGCAAGGGAATTTCTTCTTTATCTATGATAGAAGAGATCAAAATGACCGAGCGGAAATTCGTTTTCTTCGCCAATTCTTGGGCGATGACGCCACCAAAGGAATGACCAATAATTACTTTCTCTTCTTCCTCTTGATCGATCTTTTCCAAAAATCGCTCAACATAGTGATCCAACTTTTCTTGTCGACTTACCGGCATCCAATTCAAACATACACATTCGTGCTCCGGAAGCTTGATCTCCGCCATAATTTCTTCGCTCAATGCCAAACCCGGAATCATGTATACTTTCATTGGAAATTTTAAAGTGAAAAATTAGGATTTATTTCTAGCAGCCGTTTTTTACTTGAATGCAGGTTTGGTAATAAATAGCAAAGCCGATCTATCGCAAAAAGAGAAACATCATTTGTGCAATAACAATCTTTAGAACTAGAGCAATAGGAAAGATCATTGTGTATCCATAATTGGGAATCACATTGTTCGATCTATTTAAACCAAAATCTAAAATAGCGGGTTGATTCGCTACCATTCCCATTAGAAGGGAAAACGGACGCTTGACCCATTTATATCCAATCAACAAGATACTCAAAGCTGTCACAATAGAGATTAACCCACTGGCTAAGAATATCCACAATCCGTCCATCGAGAGGTTTTGCATCAATGCATTACCAGAACGAACGCCAATTCCTCCTAGGAGCATAATCAAACCAAACTGTTGAAGAGTAACATTCGCACTGTAAGGCAAGGTCCAGCTTATCGGCCCTGTTCGTCTTAAAGCACCCAAGATAAGACCCACAATAAGCGGTCCCCCTGCGTAACCAAGGGAAAAGCTAAAATCGTCGCCTAGCTGAAGCTGGAAGGTTCCCAAAATAACCCCCAATCCAATTCCCAGCCCAAAGGAAAACAAATTGATGGAACTGGAAGCTTTGTAAGAATCACCAAAATACTCAGATAATGCTTTTAGATCTTCGCGTTTGGCGATAAAGCGAATCCGATCGCCCATTTCCAAAACGGTATCGTTTTCTGCTAGCATATCAATATCTCCTCTTCGAATACGAGATATGGAAACATCAAAGCGCTCATGTAAACTTAAGGAGCCCAAGGTTCTACCTATCAAGCGACTGTTAGATACAAAAATCCGACGCACATCAAAGTAACTGCGATCATGGGACAGGCTGTGCTCAATTTCATGTCCTAGGTCTTTCGTGGCTTGCTCAATTTCCTCTCGCTCTCCCACTACCATCACCAAATCACCAATTTGAAAAGAACTGTCCCAATGTACCAAACTTTGCCTCCCTCGCTGGTAGGTCCTGCCGAAATTGATTTTCCAGCGGAATCGTTTCTTTAAATCGCGTACGGTACAACCAGCAACTGTTTTATTGGTAATCTCAATAGTGGCACTCGTCAAGTCCTCTCCAGCAGGATAGTCGTTTCCGATTTCTTTCAACTCCTTTTTGTAGTCGATCTTCAAGAGTTTTTCCATGATAACAATGGCGATCATACTACCCAAAACACCCATTGGATAGGAAAAGGAATAGCCAATTACCGCTTCTTGGGTTAAGGAGCTTGCTGAAGAACTCGACTCAGAAGCGATTAAGTCGATCACTCCAGCAAGAGCCGCTGTATTGGTACTGCTTCCACAATAGATTCCAGTAATGGTTGCAGGCGAAAATCCTGCTAGGAAATACAGACCAATTGCAATCGCTGCCGAAAAAAGCAACATGCTGCTGATAAACAAAAAGTCTTGCACTCCATTCTTTTGGTAAGAAGCAAAAAAAGCGGGTCCGGAACTCAGTCCTAAAGAGTAGACAAAGAGCGCCAAACCGATCAGTAAAAGGATTTCGGGAATAAATAAACGATCATCCAAGGCCCCAAAAAACAGCCCTGTAAAAAGTACCGCTGCTACACCCAGTGAGTTGCCCTTAATCTTAATGCTTCCCAGCAAATAGCCAATGGAAGCTACTACAAAAAGCAGTAATATGGGGTTTTCAATTAGTAACTGTAGCATAGCTTATTTATGTACAAATCAAGTGCAAAGCTAGTTTGAAAACACAAACTTTGATCCACAGAAGTTGTCAAAAACGAATGTAGAGGGATTCGTAACAAAAACATTACATTAAAATGAAGTTTTGGAAAAAAATATCTGGCAAGAAAGACTTAGGCTAAAACTTCAACTGAATCCCTAAACTGGCATTTATTCCCAAATCATCTGCGAAGTATCGCTGTCTATTGAGGTAGTCACGATAACTCGTATTCAGCATATTATTTACACGAGCAGTGATTCTAGTCCGAATGAATCCTACCTGAAATTCACCTGCTAATTGCAGACCTAGCAAGTTGTATGCCTCTGGGCTAGCTAGAAAGTCTTGAGAATCTTCTATGTCGCTCTTTCTAAAAACATATTTCTGATTGAAACCAAACTCCAAGTTTTCGAAAGAAGTATTGAAGACATTTATTGGCTTTTTAGCTTTCAATAAAAACGCGGTTTCGAATGCATTCGCAGGAATATTCACCAAGGCTTCCTCATTAGATTTATCCCGTCCACGGATAAAACTGTATTTACCTGTTAACTCCAAAAAATCGTAAGGGCTGTACTGAACATCAAAATCAAAACCGGCTATGACCGCATTGGTTTGTTCGTACTTAAATACTGGGAACGCGCCGCGAATGGTCAAACGAACTTCTTCTTGCGCTTGCAAATAAATGTAGTCGCGAATATTTTGGTAATAAACCAAAAACGAGAAGCCCCATTTATCTGGAGATTGATATTGATAGTTGACACTGATCTTTCTAGAATATTCCGGTGATAAATCGATCTGACCTTCTTCTATTCCACTGACTCCTTGATGCAGCCCAAAACTGTATAATTCGTTTATTGCAGGGGTCCGTGATCCTATTCCCAAGTTTACATTAATCACACTGTTATTTTTGATGGCTTGCCTAAAACCTATGGAAGCATTTACTTGATGAAAAGTATTCTCGTATCGAACAATTTCTCGAGGAAGCGTTCTAGTAATTGCAACAACATTCTGCATATTTAAATCATAGCGTGCTGCAAACTCCCATAATGTTCTTCTCTTTTCACGACTCAAAATTCCTGCTAAGCCGATTTCATTGGAAAGGTAATCTGGAATCAATGGAAGAATGCCTGTTCCGGGCTGATTGGTGTTGTCGACAAATCGATACTGACCAATAGATTTCAATTTCCAATCCGAGGAAAGTTGATGATGGTAATCCGCCCCAAGATAAACGGTGTTTTGTATCAAACTCAAGGCAGGCTTATCGCTCCATTCACTTCGTCGAACATCAAACTCTTTTCGATCATTGTGTTGAACAGCCAAGGTAAGATCGAGCCAATTGGTGGGCGTTAAGAAATATTTCGAACGCAACTTGGCCAAATGGTGTCGGACTTTTTGTTTTGGTGCTTCAATATCGGAACGAAAGGCTTCTTCCGTATAAAACGGAACCTCTTTTTCTAATGCTTCTTCTAAGTCCGTTAAATTTCCAATGTGAGAACCGCGAAGCACGCCTAATTCCGTATTAAAACTACTGGCAAAAAACTCCATTCGATG
>CALFBW010000009.1 GCA_937951415.1 uncultured Chitinophagales bacterium
CGTCGTTTGAAGTCAAAGAAAATGATTCGCCGTTACAAAGTGTAACCGAAGAAGTTCCAGAAGAACTCGTTTGCGTTCCTGTGCTAACATCCCCACAAGGAGAGGTAGTACATTCATCAGGTTCGGTAGTAAAGATTAACTCGATATCATTCAATATGCCTTGATCCTGCAGTGCGTTGTCATTTATTTGCAATTCCCAAACACCATCAACGGTTCCAGTACCATTGTTAATGGCATCTAATCCTTGGGCACCAAGACAACCCTCGCTCCAAGTACCCCAGTTACCTGAATAACATGGATTGGAACCATTGCAAGGGTCAAAATATGCTTGGTCGGTACAGTTGCCACTTCCTAGTGTTCCGTAAACGTTGGGTGGACTCAAACTTGGAATGACAAAGCAGACTACCATGTCATCACTGGAATTTCCACAAGGACATGTTTCCGTTCCTCCTAGCCCGCTGTCATTATTACCATCAGCAAATAGGATTACTGTAGTTCCATCTGGGGCAACTAAGCTGATATCAAGATCTCCCACAAAGGTGTGATCTATGTCCAAGCAAATCTGTTCTAGGGCATTGTCTAAGCCCAGTGTGTTATTTGCTGCAATGTTCACATCTATATAAGCGGTGAAAAGTTCGTCTAAGTCGTCAGGGAGAAAAACCGGGCAATTGGTGCATCCACATTCAGCTAATATGTTCTGAAAAATGGGGAGGAGAAAGAGGGTTAAAAGTAAGTATTTCCGCATGTACATGATAAATCCATAGAGATGATGAGAGAGTTGCCACTGTTGGGAAACAATGACTATGGAAAATACCGATTAATCTTAGAATTACGGAAAACTGTAAGAGCTATTTAGGGCTTTTGCGTTAAATTTCCTGCTTTCGTGGCTACAAAAAGCAGTTTGTTTAATTTTTTTATATAAAATCTAAACATTATATCGCCTAGCTCTTTCTCAGGTGCTTTAGTTGATTGTAGTCGAAGAAATAAAGAAGCTTGATTGTAAGGGAGTTGTTCTGCGCTTGGTCAAGTAATTGTTCGAAGTTCTTTTTGTAAGAAAGATCCACTTCATCACCCGATGATAATATGGCATTTTTCCATGTAAAAAGTAGCTCCGATCCAGGGGCGAATTGCCAACGGTAGTTAAGGTCAATATTGAAAGCGTTGAAATTCGAATCGTGACTGGAACTTCCATCTTCTTCTATTCCTGTGTAGTCTGTGAACTGCAGATATCCGTTTTCATCTAAACGATTGTAGGCGAAAAAATCTGCAGTCGCCCAATAATGTCTAAGTCGAAACCCTAGAGACATGTTAGCGTTAAAAATGTAAGAAAGGTCTAGCAAGTTTTCGATGGTTCTTACATTTCGTCTTCCGAAGATTATGTCTTCTTCTTCATTATCTAAAGTAGTAGCGTAGCCAATGTCACGTGGGTAATCATCCAATCTCCAAGAATAAATCAACAACATGTGATCGTTTATTCTCCATCGAGGTTCGAGCTGCAATTCGAAAACATGTCGATCATCTTCAAACCAGCGGTATGTACTACGAGCATCGAAAGCAAAAGTTTTACGGTAATCAGTGCTAAGCCATCCATGGATTAAGTAGTTGACTGGATATCGAAAAGCCCATCCATCTCGTCTGCTCTCGAAGAAATCGTAGGTGATAATAGGTTCTAGATTAAGTACAATCCCACCTGCGTGGAAATTTTTAGTGAAGCCCCAAATGCCCGTATTGATGTAAAAATTAGCGAATTTATTGGGAAGATCTCTTCTGGTATATTCGATATTTAAATTGGCTTGAAATCTATTGAGAATCCAAAACGGTTCGAATATATTATAGGCCATATAGCTTCCCCAGCCTTTTTCATTATTAGCAAACAAGAAGCCTAGATCATTCGGATCGTAATCGTGGCTCTCTGCATAGTGATAGATTTCTCCCGTAAGATTCCCACTTATTTTCTTCAAAGCAATCCCATAGGTATAGCCATCATCATCTT
Source organism: uncultured Chitinophagales bacterium (assembly GCA_937951415.1). Taxonomy (GTDB): domain Bacteria; phylum Bacteroidota; class Bacteroidia; order Chitinophagales; family UBA2359; genus CALFBW01. The sequence continues at coordinate 1,994 of CALFBW010000009.1, forward strand.
CGCCTTCGTAGCCGCCGTATTTTTTATTGTATTTTACTTGGGTTCCCAGTCCGACGGTCCCTTTTTTATTTTGTAATTCCAGTATCGTTCCCACTACATTGGCATCATAATCTTGTCCGAAACGATGCACATTTGTATTTATTAAGCTAATGCTGCTGTTATTGTTCAGTCCTTGATCTAGAACAAAAACATTGTAATTGGTGAGCGGACTGGTTTCAAACGTTCTTTCTTCTAGACTTTCGCTATCGCGTATCAACGCCTCTTCTTTAGCCACAACTGCATTAAATAAACCTATTCCTAACTTGCCTTTTGTTCGGCCGGAAATTTTAGTGGCATTCAATAATTGTCCTTGAGAAGGGTTGCTCACGATTTCTTCTGTTTCCGAAAGGTCGTCTTCTACATCGAAGTAACGAAGAGGTGTCCCACCAACACGACGAGAATAGAAAATACCTCCTTTGTTAAAGAGTTCTGTTCCTTCTGTGAAAAACTGACGATTCTCATCAAAGCGTACTTCAAATGGCGATAGATTTAAAACCTGATTATCCGACCGTACATTTCCGAAGTCTGGAACCAAAGTCATGTCCAATGTAAAAGCCTCATTTATTCCGTATTTCAAATCCAAACCACCATTGAATCTTCGATCAGTTTCCGTAAGATTTTCAGACGGATCGCTGTATATATCAACAGTGCTAGAGACATAAGGATATAAGAAAAGTCGAGTGGGCGGTTCAATATTTTGAACACCGTTTAGCTCTCCAAATTGATTAAAGAAACCGTTCACTTTGGGGTCTATAGGAGACCACCAGCTGGTCTCCCGTAAACGACGTATGTTTCGTTGAAAGTTGATGTTCCACTTTTGTATTTCTGTTTTTGGGAAACGCAAAGCAGCCAGTGGAATCTGCATTTCAACGGTCCATCCGTCTTCATTGATTGTAGCTGCACTTTTCCATACTGCATCCCAATTCGTATCGCTACCGTTTGCAGAAAACTTCTCATCAACCTGAATGTTCGTGGGTGTGACTACAAATGAAACTCCATTTAAGTTGTCTTGAAAAGGATCGAAATAAACGCCAAAGAAATCGCTGTTCCTCAATTCATCGCGTTCTGAGAGTGCTTGCAAGATACTGTCAGGAGCTGTGTCAAACATTTTAGCAGCCACATAAATTGCATTATTGTCATAAAGCACTTTGACTTCTGTGCGTTGGCTAGGTGCTCCCATGGGCGAGGGAGAAGCTTGAACAAAGTCAGTAGCAATTGCAGATGAAAACCAAACACTTTCGTCTATTTTACCATCGATGATAGGAGCTTCGATGGCTCGAATCGTATTAAGTTGCTTCCGCGCTAAACTATCTGTTTGACTAAATATTGGCAAACTGAGGCAAAATAAAAGCAGCCAAGCTAAAGGAGAAGGAATCTTTCTGGGCATTCTCAAAGGTAGAAAGGCTTTTCAGGACTGTCTACTACAAGTCTGGTTAAGGAGTGTTAATTAAGAATGTCATAGAACTGATAGTATTTATACAGAATACTGTTTTTTTGCGCACAATGTTTTGATTCCCTTTAAATTGCGGGCATGATTAAGCATTGCTACTTTAGCTGCCTTGTGTTAACTTTTCTTTTGCCAGTTTTTGCACTTGCTCAACAAATGCTCCCTTCGGAGACCCTAGACTTTGAAAATTATGATGGTCAAAATCTAAATGAATCTTATGTTGGCTGGCAGGAAGGTATTGGAAGTACCTTGGTGCTTCAAAATTCTGATTGGGTCGTAGATGATTTTAGTAACATAAGTAATGCTGAAAATGGTTTGTCAGCTCGAATCAGATTTGAACAAGCAAATAAATTTGACTGGATACTAAGTCCTTACTTTCAATTCGAAGAAAATGCTTTTTGTCTTTTCGATTTAGCAGTGACAGAAGCTTTTTCAAGTACGAATACCAGTTTAGGTCCTGATCACTTTTTTGAAGTTTTGATACGAGAAAGCGATGATTCAAATTTTGAATCTATTTTATTAATAAATGAGGCATCGGTTTTAGAAGATCAGTATTGGGTAGATTTGCAATTAGCAGCAACTGATTCGTTTCAATTGGCCTTTCGGGCAAATACCGGGATAAATGGGGCAAATGTGTTTAGAGAATTATTCATTGACAACATCCGAATAGTATTATTGGAAGAGCAAGGACTTGAACTGCTATCATTGACTGAGCCCCTGGATTTGAATTGCATGTCGGCAGAATCTTCTTTGATTTTTGAATGGCAAAATACAGGTGCAAGTGCCCTTGATTTAGATACAGATTTAATTGAATTACAAGTAAATGTTGTTCATGAAGATTCATCGCAGTTTTATGAAATTGATTTAGCAGGATTTTTTACTTCCGGAAGTACTGGTGTTTTCGAAATTGGGGAATTGGTTGATTTTTCAGCTTATGGACCCTATGAAATAAGCGCCTGGTTCTTAAATGAAGGAAACCCTTGGTCGATTGCGCCAGATACTATTGTGTTTCATTTGAACTATCAAGAGCCAGCTTACGCTTTGTTGGATACTTTTACCTTCTCGAATTTCGGGAATGAAAATATTAATCAGATATATTCGAATTGGGAAGAGCAAACGGGTTTTATTACTGAACGTATTCTGGAAAATAGTTCTTGGGAAGGTAGTTTCTATCTAAATGATTTCGAAAATGAATTTGGGATCGCCGCAAAATTTAATTTCTATTCTTCGGGAACGAATGCGTGGCTGATCGGCCCGAAATTTCGAGCCACAGAATCGGCTGCTTTAGAATTTGATCTTGCATTGACTTCTTTTAGTCAAAGTTCATTAGGGGTTTTAGGATCAGATGATGTTTTACAGATTTACGTTTTTCGAGATTGTTTTGATGACCCCATTTTGATGAAACAATACGATACCAGTTTTCAATTTCTTGAAGGAGGTCAAGAAGAAAATATTAGTCTCGCTCAATATGCCGGGGAAGATTTGCATGTTGGAATTTTGGCGAGCGATGGTATTATCGATGACATTGAAGACAGCGACTTGTACATCGACAATCTTGCTTTTACAGGTTTGTTTTTGCCTCCACCTAATGCAGGAATATCTGTTCTCTGGAATCCCGAAGGAGGAGTTTGTGAGAAAGAAGAACAAGGTTTTTCGCTTGTTTTATTAAATGAATCTGCAGCTCCTTTAACTGATTTTGAAGTGTCTCTAGAAGTTGCAGGTTTTATTGATACCCTTTTATTAGATACAATTGACTTTGTTATTCCAGGAAACAGTCAGTGGACTCATTTTATGGGCAACCTTAATACTAAAGGAGGAGGTCTGTTGGAAATAAATGCTTGGACTGAAAAGGAAGGAGATTTGCAATTCGAAAATGATAGTATTGAAACCTCCATTTTAGTGCATCCTTTTCCAAACTTAGAGCTGGGAGAAGATCGAAGTATTTGTTACGGTCAAGCTTTGTCTTTCGAAACCCAGCAAGACGAAGGTGGTTTTGCCCTTTGGTCAGATGGTACCAATTTAGATACGATTCAAATTTTCGAAACAGGAGAGTACTGGTTAGAATATACTGTCAATGGATGCACAAGTAGAGATACGGTTTTCCTCGAAGTCTTGCCTTTGCCAGTTGCCACTTATGATTTTGAAAT
>CALFBW010000010.1 GCA_937951415.1 uncultured Chitinophagales bacterium
TATATGATTCATTTTTACTACACAAAAACAAAACACTAAAAACTCCAAGCCATCAGTTGGGTCAAATCTTTTGCTGTATGGTGTGGATGGAGGAAGCCAAAGAAGCTAGCTTTCAAATGAGTAATTGCAGGAATCATCCAAGGAGTATTTTTGTCTTCAGACTCCAAGTGTAGTAAGGAGATTTGATATAAACGACAAAACTGAGCGAAGACTCTTTTGGCCATTAAGCTTTGCTTGTCGAAATTGGCTTCTTGTTTAATGTCTTCGAGTGCAGCTTGAATCTCATCTGCTTTGATCAAAAGTGCAGCTTCATTGCCTTTCTGTAAACCGGCTTTCAATTCAGTAAAGAGCGCCTTTTCTGCATTCAACTTTAGCAAAACGCGAAGCATGTCCAAGATCATGATATTGCCCGCTCCTTCCCAAATCGGTAAGACCAGTGCGTCACGATGGAGTTTGGGCATTACACTTTCTTCAATGTAAGCATTGCCGCCAACAGCTTCCATGGCTTCCCTTGTAATGTACACCACATCTTCAGCGCTGAACTTCTTGAGCATTGGCGTTAAGAACCGTAGGCTTATGGCCGATTCTTTGTTCCCGTTATCGGCTGCATCGAGGGCGCGAATCGTCCTCCAACAGAGATAGAAGTTGGCAATTTGAAGAGAAGCAAGCTCCGCTAACTTGTCGCGAACCAAAGCATGTTCCAAAATAGGTCGCCCGAAAGCGCGACGGAAATTGAGGTACTCCCAAGATTCTACAAGGGCTCTTCGCATAATTCCACAAGAGGTGACTGCATTATAGAGCCTCGACAAATTGATCATCTCGCTCATGATGGCGAAACCCTGAAACTCTTCCCCTATTCTTTTCCCTTCTGTGTTCCCCAAAAGGATTTCGGCGCTAGCCATTGATCGGACGCCGAGCTTTTCCTTTAAGCGAACCATCTGCTTGGGATTAATTTCGCCATTCGGTAGCAACTTTTCAATGAGAAATAGAGAAAGCCCCTTTGTTCCTTTTACATTTTCATCGGTTCGAGCTAAGGCAAGAATGATTTCTGCATTCGCGTTGCTGCAAAACCACTTCTCGCCTTCCAGCAAGTACTTGTCTTCTTCGAATTGTTTTGCTCTTACTAAGTTGGCTCCTACATCTGATCCACCTATTTTTTCAGTTAAAAACATTGCACCCGTGAATAAATCCTCCACTTTGTTCGTGGCAATGCGCGGCAAGAGTCGCTTTTTGTCTTCCGGACTAGCAAATCGATCTATAATTCGCGCTGCGCCATCTGTCATGCAAAGCGGACAAAATAATCCAGCTTCGCTCATGGTAAATAATAGGCCTAAAGAAAAGCCTAGAGAATGTCTTTCCGTTCTGAATTTTATTTTATTGGCAGGTTCCCATTTTACTCTAAATAGCTCAGATTTTACAGCGATCTTTTTAAGCTCCTCATATGCGGGGTGGAATTCGATTTTATTCACATTTTCACCCAGCGAGTTTCTATAGATTAATTTTGGAGGATTTTTATCTGCGAGCAAAGACAGGCGATCCATTTCCTGTGCAGCTGCCTTTCCCAAATACTCCAACTTAGGCGTCAAATATTCCTTTCCAGCCTTACTGAAATATTTATCACAATAATGACGTAGCATTAAGTCACTTTCAAAGAAATTCTTGCTTTTTCTAAATCCGTCTTGTAAGACTTTATTTTTAGGATTTTTGATCACGCCTTTATTATTTTTATTTATTAAAATAAATACTAGCGTAAGATGCCAGGCAAGTCTCTAATAGACGCTATTTCATATGTAGCCTCCAGCTTGCTGGTATTTTCTCTTCCGTTGGAAATCCAACAAGTATCAAGACCATAATTAATTCCACCTTGAATATCAGAGCTGAGACCATCACCAATTACCAAAGTTTTTTCCTTGTTTGGGGGATTTTCAATGCTGTTAAAAGTGTAATCAAAAAAAGCAATATCGGGCTTGGATTGACCTATTTCATCTGAAACAATAATGCTTTCGAAATATTCGGTGATCTTAGTTTTGTGCAGTCGTGGTCGTTGTGCTTCGCGCATGCCATTGGTGATAATACTCATTCGGAAATGCGGCTTCAATTGATCCAGCACTCTTATAGTCCCTTCATAGAGCTCGGTGCATTCAACCAATTTATTCAGGTAAAGAAGATTAAATGCTTCGGGCTCGTAGTCAATATCGAGGCCAGATAAGATCGTAGAGAATCGCTCTTTCTTGATTTGCTCAAGGCTAATTTCGCCCTTCTCAAATTGTATCCAGTATTTGTTATTAATGGATTCGTAGCGCTCCATTAATGCTTGGCTGCACTCAACATTTATGGCCTCAAAACTTTCTTTGATGGCCAATGGAAATGCCTTCGAGGAATTTAATAAAGTGTTATCGGCATCAAATAAAAGCCATTCGTATTTTGACATGCTGCAAGATAGGAACTGCAGCTTTCTTATTTATTGCAAATAAATACCGCCAAAACTATTGGTACACACGAACTTCTATAAAAGTGTTATCGTAGTCTCGTAGTGCATGTAAAGCACTGTCAATCTTTGCTTCCCAGATTTTCTGCTCCTTCTTTAAGAGAGAGTGCCGCGTTTCTTTGTCGTATTTGCGCTGCATTTGTTGGAGTTCCGCATGGGTGTCTTCAAAGAGACGATCGTAATCTCTAGAAAGATTTCTTTGTGTGAATCGATGCTCTTGTACGCGCTTTCGGAGAATGCGCACGAACCACTCAGTGACATCAAAGTGCCTTTGTTCGTGTTCGAGCAAGTCCTTTTCCTCGCTTCCATTTTTTACCCAAGATTCCTTCAAATGAAAGGCAGCGAAAGCCTCAAATCGGACCGAAGATTTACCGTCGTATCGATAACTAAAATTGATAGATGAAGTAGTTCTTGCCGCCTCTGGACGATTGCGTGGAACCTTTCCTTGGAACTCTTTCCAAGTCAGTCGATCTCCTTCTTCCCACCGAATAAATGGATCGTCCTTAGGGATCAAAGCTGTTAAGCTCAAGAAGGAAATTAGAAGGAGTAGTTTTCCGATGGTAGCCATGACTTAATAACGCTTATAAGTGCAGTTTTAGTCCGTCGTATGCAAATTGTACGTGATCGGGCAATTCAGGCGCAATGGAAGCATAAGTGCCCATTTTATGACTAATGTGTGTTAAATAGTTTTGGGGAACACCCAATTCGTCGATCAATTCGAGTGCTTGATCCAAGGTGTAGTGAGAAATGTGCGGTGTTTTTTGTAAGGCATTTATTACCAAGACCTTCGCCCCTTTTATTTTTTCTTTTTCTTCATCAGCAATAAAATTGGCATCGGTGATGTAACAAAAGTCGTTAAAGCGGAAGCCCAATATGGGTAAACGATGATGCATAACGCGTATGGGAGTAATGGCAATCTCGCCCAAGCGAAATGGAGCTAAGCTTTCAGGAATATCGTGACAATTGACTTTTGGCAGCCCACCAAAAGCAGCATTCGAAAAGGCGTAGTGGAACATTTGTTTAAGTCCATTGAATACGCGTTTTTCGGCGTAGAGCTCAATCTCCTTGTTGAGCATGAAATTGAACGGACGTAGGTCGTCTAAGCCCAAGACATGATCTGCATGTTCATGGGTGTACAAAACACTGTCGAGGTCCATCACCTTTTCTCGCAGCATTTGCGTGCGAAAGTCGGGCCCCGTATCCACTACAATCTTATGAGAATCGTGGCGCACCATTATCGACGACCTGCTTCTATTGTCTCTTGGATCTGCTGAGGAGCAGCTCTGACAAGTGCAAGCAATGACAGGAACGCCCACAGAGGTTCCTGTGCCGAGAAAGGTGATTTCGAGCATTTTTGTTTTAAGTCTTTGCTGCTGCCTTTTTCTTGGCGGCAGTTTTTAACATAGATTCATGGAATTTTAACTCTCCTTCATCGAATTCAGAGTTGTCTAAGGTCACAAGGTTTAAAATGTCGATCAAACAATTGAAGCGCGCTTCTACGCTGAAAAGGCGATTTATAACGATGTTTTTCTTTTCATCTAATCGGGCATATCCTGCTTGGAAGTTGCCTTTCCCGTAGCGAACACGGTAACCAGCAGCCTTAAAGACCATTTCGGCCTTTTTAAGATTGTGTTGAGTAGCTTTAATCATGCGCGGCAAATATATACAATTGGAAAACAGGAAAGTGTGCTTAGAAAGTTCAAAAGAGAATAGAAATGTAACACATGATAAAAGTAGCGAACTTAGTCAGTGCATTGTACCTTTAAGATTATTATGAAGAAGCTTGTTTTACTGTTGTTTTTCATTCCATTGCTCATGCAAGCGCAATTGTTTCGTGGGGGAGTAGTTTTTGGAGTCAACTTCAATCAAGTAGAAGGAGATGATGTATCGGGTTACAAACACGTAGGCTTTAACGGAGGGTTTACTGTAGATATGCAGTTAAAAGAAACACTAAGTCTGAGCATGGAGTTTCTATACACCGTAAAAGGGAGTTCAACTGGATCGAACTTCACTTTAGATGATCGCCTGTTTAGTAACACTTTTCGCTATGTGGAAGTGCCTTTGTATGTGCAATACCACGACCCCAAAGGGATGTCTTTTGGAGCAGGTTTGGCGGTTGCTCGCATGCTAAGTCTAACACATATAGAAGACACCTTTGAAACCCCAGAGTACTTTGAAGAAACTGCCCCCTTATTTATACCTGCACCCAACAATATGGATATTGGCATTCTGGCCAATGTTTCTTATCGTGTTAAGCCTTATTTGTGGCTAAATATGCGCGGAACGGTTTCTATTCCACAATTTTATGAGCGATACAGCTTTAATCGAGGAGGACCAGCAGGTTGGCGAAATAATTCGATTTACTTGAGAACTGTTTTTGTTTTCAGCGCCTTAGGAAAAAAGAGAAAGTAACAAAAGTTTTGTACTCTAAGGCAATCCGTATATCTTAGTACGGTATTGTAGGAGTTGAATTCAAGTAGGAAACGAAAAGAGAATCATCTTTTACAATCGTCCTAAATAGCGTGTAAAGGTGGAGTAGTCCCGTTAGTGAACACTAGCGGGACTACTGCTTTTATAACACAGCACTTTTAGGCTGAAAACCTCGTTTTTTGCAATAAATTGGTGATGTTTTCCTAATAAAAGTGAAAAATAAATAAAATTATAGAGTTGGTTGTCAGTCATTTGTGATCTTTTTTTTCTCTTTTATTATAAAAAACAAGAAAAAGTTAGTGATTGGGCAGCGTTTTCATAAGTAAGGGTCTCTTTTATACAGAACAGGCTAGAAGAGTTTGTTCTTACCGGGAGTATTTCCAGCTCGACTAACTTATTCCGATATCGTAGTTAGCCAGAATCCATATCAGTCACAAAGTCGACGAGAGAAATACAGGTAACCTAGTAAAACCGCCTTTGGATTGATCCCCAAGGGCGGTTTTGTTTTATAATGCATTCTTAAATTCTTTGCGATCTACACTATTGGAAGAGATTCGTTCTAAAGCTAAAACAACTTCCCCTGCTTCGAATCCTCTTCAGGTGGCGACTTCTCTAAATGTTGATAAGCCAAACTTGTCACCTCTCGGCCTCTCGGAGTTCTCTTGATGTAGCCTTCTTTGATGAGGAAAGGTTCGTAAACCTCCTCAATGGTTCCGGGCTCCTCCCCACAGGCAGTCGCGATGGTAGTTAAGCCCACAGGGCCACCTTTGAATTTGTCTATTATGGTAGAGAGGATGCGGTTATCCATCTCATCCAGACCATTGTCGTCCACATTCAGCATCTTCAAGCTGTACTGGGCAATTTCCATGTCAATGCTGCCATTTCCTTTGATCTGTGCAAAGTCTCTCACTCTTCGGAGTAAGGCGTTGGCAATTCGGGGCGTTCCTCGGCTTCTCCTAGAAATTTCGAAGCTCGCGTCTTCAGTAATCCCTACATTCAGAATGCTGGCCGATCGCTTAATGATGGTTTGCAGAGTTTCGGCATCGTAATATTCGAGCCGACAAGTAATCCCAAATCGGGAGCGCATTGGAGAGGACAAAAGCCCCGAGCGCGTGGTTGCTCCTACGAGGGTAAAAGGGCTGAGTTCAATTTGAATGGTTCGCGCATTCGGACCGCTATCAATCATAATGTCAATGCGAAAATCCTCCATAGCAGCGTAGAGGTATTCCTCTACAATTTTGCCCAAGCGGTGAATTTCGTCAATAAATAAAACATCGTTTTCACCGAGGTTGGTGAGCAGCCCTGCTAAGTCACCTGGCTTTTCCAAAACGGGCCCTGAAGTGAGTTTTAAATTAACGCCTAACTCATTGGCAACAATGTGCGAGAGTGTTGTTTTTCCTAAACCCGGAGGCCCGTGTAAGAGCACATGATCCAAGGCTTCTCCGCGAAGTTTAGCCGCTTCAATAAATACCTTGAGGTTCTCAACAATCCGTGGCTGACCGGTAAAATCACTGAAATCGGCGGGTCGCAGTACCCTTTCCAAGTCTTTCTCGGCTTGATTTGATGGATCCAAAAAATCGTCTCTCATAATTTTCTTTTGCGCTGCGAGAGGTAAAAGTAAACAACAGCAGACAAGATTGGGCGATTTTATTATGCGCTCCCTTTTATTTATTAGCAAATCAAGAACCGATAGGTGGAAAAACAAAGGGCCGCCTTTTTACAGGCAGCCCTCTATCACTATTTATCTCAAAAAGTCTATTAATTCTTCATGAAGCGAACAACTGCTTTTTGTTGCGTGCTTTCGCTAATCATTCGCGCTATGTATTGTCCATTGTGCAAGTTTCGAACGCTAATTCCCAAGGTAGCATTACGCGAAATTTGACGTTCTTGATGCACCAACTGGCCTTGCAGGTTGTAAATTTGAATGAGCCAGTTTCCATCTAGATTGTTGATCCAAAGTAGATCAGAGGCAGGGTTTGGATAAGCGGAAAATTCATCGCTAGGAATGGCCTCTAAGCCACTAGCAGTCATGCCGTTTTCCAACAGTTCGTTAGGATACAACAAGTAGTTAATGGTCCAGTCTTCCTCTCCTTCTTTGACATTGACCAAGAAGGCTTCGTGCGTGGCTCCAAGCGCGTCGATGTGCAACCAATACTGACCGCTGGGCAGGCCATCCATCAAATAGTAGCCATCTTCATATACAGGGCTAAAATCAATAATGTTTCCGTTCAAGTCTGTCAAATAAGCGGTCATAGTGCCTATCTCTGCATCTGTTTTTCCTGCACCTGGTTCTATCCATCCCTCCACGCTTCCTTCACCAGTCAATGGTTCAACATTTGTTGGAATGAGCGTAATATTCAAATTGGTAATGGAGCCACCAGTGACCGAAATCATTGGCGAATCTTCCCAAGAAACAACATCGCCTAAATAGGTAGGTAAGTACGACTCCCACAATGGCGAAATGTAATCGAGTTCTGCTTTGATCATGTATGTTCCATCAGCATCGACAGTAAAGCAATACGAACCATCGCCTTCTCCCCAAGTCTCCACTTCAACCAAGACTAAATTGCCATCTTCAGGATTTTGCTCGATTAGGAACACATTGCCTGTCACTATAGCATCCTGTTCTGCATTACCCATACTTACTGTTCCACAAAGCGTTAATTGTGCAGGTTCTTCTGGCTCGACGGGCTCTTCTTGACAATAACTGTCGGTAGCTTCACTTCCTTCTAGTGTTCCTGTTCCTAACACTTCAGCTTCTGCATCCAGCAGTGTATACGTACCTCCGTTCCAGCCGTCCCCAAAGGAGTCACTGAGATTGATGTCAAAACAAGCTGGTAGACAAAGCTCAATGAAGTAATTGCTATTGTTTACATAATTGCCTCCTTCTGCCAGCAGTACTCCTGAGGTATCAGTAATGGACCAATACATTTCTTGCGCCCAGAGACCACTGTTAATAATGAGTTGGTAATAAATGTCGGTGCACTCTTCTTCCAAGAGGATGGTATCCGAAACGATGAGCGGTTCTTCAGCGTCCTCTGACTCTTGTACAAGCACGTCCTGACATTCGGTGTTTTCACAACCATCCGAAGCATAAACGGTCAGGCAAACCACATAAAGACCCGTGTCGGCATAGGTATAGAAATTGTTCTCTTCATTGCTGGTATTTCCGTCACCAAAATCCCATTCATATGCCACGATATCACCTTGAGAGCAGTCCAAGAAATTTCCCGAAAAGGAATGGTTAAATCCAGCAGCCAGGAAGTGGGCTTCGCATTCAGGAGCTGCTTCAGCATCTTCTATTACTACATCTTGACATTCAGTGTTTTCGCAGCCCGCTGCTGTGCTTACCGTTAAGCAAACGGTGTAAACACCAGCCGTAGCATAAACATGCGTTGGATTTTGTTCGTTGCTCGTTGTTTCGTCTCCAAAAATCCAGCTGTAGCTCGTTACATTACTGCTCGAACAATCTAAGAAAGATTGCACCAAACCAATGGTGGACAAGGCCAAGAAATGTGCTTCGCAGCTTTCTGGGTATTCGCAAGTGCCGTTATCTACTTCGGCGTCTACATCAAAGTTGAGGGCTTCAGGATCGGTACAACCAGTGACTGGACAATCTCCTTCATTTACCACAAAGAAATCGACGCCAGTTCCACCACTTTCTAAACTTGCCATGGTAGTTTGGCCGCCCACAACTATGGTCAAGCTTCCACCATTCCAACCATCGCCAAATGAATCTGCCATTTGAACGGTATAGCAGCCATCCGCAAGGCAAGCGACTATTTGTGAAGCTTCATTGTTTCCATAAGGTTCACTGGTCAATACAATTTCTCCTTCGCTATTGAGAATGTCCCAAGAAACCTCTGCTCCCCAATTTTGGGTCACCATATTGAAATCAACTTCAGTCCCCACACACTCTTCCACTTCTTCTATCGCTTCTATTTCTAATTCGATACAACTAAAAGCGACCAAGCAAGTGTCTTGTGGTAGGCTGGCATTCACGCAAATACTGTACAGGCCTGCTTCGGCGAATGTGTAATTGAAAGATTGATCGGTGCCTTGAACATCATTGTCTACAAACCATGAAACACTTTCTACTTCCACAAAATCACTCCAATCTGCAGTGAAGCTTGCTTCAAAGTTTTCCGAAAGTTCGACATTGATGTCGACCTCGCATGATTCTACAAAGATTAGTGAATAGGCAGGTTGGCAGTTTATTAAAGCGAATAAAAGGAAAAGGACTTTTTTCATGGTTTAAAGATTTAAAAGGTGATTACAGCCACATTAACAAGATAAATGATACACACAGCAAGGCTGCCAGCAACAAGTACAATACGGTAAGCTTATTGCATACGGTTGCCTGTATGAACAATTTATATAACATTTTTTTTGCTTTCATGTTCACGGAGCCCCTTTTTTGTCTAGCAATAGGCTTTGACTCTTAACCTTAGTTTTACATGGAGGCGAAACACTTGAAGCCTTTAATCAATATTTTTGTGGCACTAAACCATCGGCTTTTCCATCAAGATTAAGCAGGTGTAAATGCTCCACCCATGAAGTTTCACAAAGTTCTCATTCTTGATTTTGGTTCTCAGTTTACACAGCTTATAGCACGGCGTATTAGAGAATTGGGTGTTTACAGTGAAATCTGTGGCCCTGACATGACTGCTGTCGATTTTGCGGCCTTCAAGGCAGATGCTTTAATACTAAGTGGAGGACCCAATAGTGTTTTTGAAGAGCGTGCACCTACTTTGGCTTCTTACGTGGAATCTGCTATAAAAGAAGGGCTTCCTACGCTGGCAATTTGTTACGGACAGCAGCTGATCGCTCAAGTTTTTGGTGGAACAGTATCTCCCGGAACGCAAAGGGAATACGGAAAAGCGACCCTTGAATTAGATAGCAGCAAGACCGATGCTTGCCTCAAGGGGCTTTCAAACCAATCGACGATTTGGATGTCTCATGGAGACAAGATCACCACTTTGCCTGCTTCTTTTGAAGTTTTGGGAAAGACCAAAAGCACGGAGTATGCGATTATAAAGTCGAAAGACTTGCCCATTTACGGCTTGCAGTTTCACCCTGAAGTAACGCACAGCGAAGAAGGGAAAGAGATGCTGGCGAACTTCCTATTCGAAGTAGCGAAGATATCTGCAGACTGGAAGATTTCGAATATTGCTGATTCGAAGATCGCTGAGATCAAGGAGCAAACCGCAGGAAGAGGCAAAGTCCTTTTGGGCTTGTCGGGAGGAGTAGATTCTTCAGTGGTGGCTGCATTGCTAAGCAAAGCCATTGGGCGCAGGTGTGTTTGTGTTTTCGTTGACAATGGACTTTTGCGCAAAGGCGAACGAGAAAAGGTGGAATCGGTTTTCAATGCTTCTTTCGATCTAGAATTGATTACCGTTGATGCTAGTGAAAAGTTCTTGACTGCTTTAGCAGGAGTAAGCGAGCCTGAGCAGAAACGAAAAATCATAGGACGAGTGTTCGTGGAGGTTTTTGAGGAGGCTGCCAAATCCATCGAAGGGATTGAGTTTCTCGCGCAGGGCACTTTATATCCTGATGTGATTGAGTCGACCAGCCATAAAGGACCATCGGCTACCATAAAGAGTCATCACAATGTGGGAGGATTGCCGGATTCTTTG
>CALFBW010000011.1 GCA_937951415.1 uncultured Chitinophagales bacterium
AATTATTTCGTGGTGCTTTTAGGTTTTCTCTTTCCTCAAATTTTGGAATAATTATGCTGTGGGCCAATGATGGATTTATCCTCCAATTTTGAAATATTATTCTAGGGGCCAATGATGGTATGTAACCTCTAATTTTGGAATAATTATCCTAGGGGCTCACGATCGGTTGCGTCCATTATGAAATTGAATTTCATCTTCTAGGGATTCACGATAAATTTCAAGCCATCGTGCCGTAAATGGCACAACCAAAAACCAAGCAAACTCAACAACCAACACTTAGCCATCTTGCATTCCCAGATGTTTTTCTATCCTTTTCAAGTAGCCAATAACATCAGAAAAACCCGCTTCTGTGGCACGCGCATCATCCAATTGTAACAAAGCTTTAAATTCCCATAATTCTAATATTTCATTGGGGTGCAATTCGTAAGGAGCGTAGGCAGGATTGTCAGAATGTAGTATCAGGGTTTTGCTCCTTTTATCTTTCCTAAAAACACGCTTGTATACAATACCATCATTCCGACTTATAATAACATAGGTCTTTCCCTCTTGCAAGTCGCGAAATTGTTCCAAATATTTTCCAATAACAATAGCCCCATCATTTACAGGCAACATCGAATCACCTGTAATCAAAAAAGCACGATGCTTCCCTTGCCCCAAAAACGGCAATGACATGCGATCTAATTGCTCAATGTATTCCGGATCAGCATAACCCGCCAAGTAACCCGCGCGCGCTTTATCTGCCACTAACTCTACCTGATCCCGATCTTCTCGATCAATAATAATGGGCAATAAAATGCGGTTGTTCTCCATTTTGAGAATGTGCTCCATCGGGACCTTCTCCAAATCAACACTGACCATCAAATCAATACTCACATTGAAATAATGTGCCATCCGCTTCAATATATCTAAAGGCGGCTCCGATTTTCCCTCCTCATATTTCGCCAAACGCGCCCGAGTAATAATGAGATTTTCTGCCAAGACCTTTTGAGTGAAGCCCCGCTGCTTACGCAAATGTTTTAAGTTTTTGGAAAACATAGAAATTTCTAAATGAGATTATTTGTAGCAAATATAAATGGTTTTGCGAGACAAATTGTAGTAATCTTGCTAATAATAAGAAAGAACTGACAAACGAAAGTCAGACCAACAAAGCTGTGCCAAGTAATGAGAGTAGTAGAAAAACCAGGAAATAACCATGAGTAATAGATCCATCGTTCATTACGATTTAGATACCTTTTTTGTGAGTTGTGAGCGACTGATAAACAGCCAGTTGAATGGCAAGCCCGTCTTAATTGGAGGGAGTTCAGACAGGGGAGTAGTAGCTTCTTGCTCTTATGAGGCACGCGCTTTTGGTGTGCGTTCAGCCATGCCCATGCGTTATGCTTTAAAACTGTGTCCACAAGCCATTGTCGTACGGGGCGATATGGAACTGTACAGCCGCTATTCAAAAATGGTCACCGAGATCATGCAGGAAAGCGCACCCGTTGTAGAAAAGGCAAGCGTCGATGAATTTTACCTCGACATCAGTGGAATGGACAAGTATTTTGGCAGTTATAAATGGACGAGCGAACTGAGCGAACGCATCAATAGAGAAACCGGTTTGCCCATTAGTTTTGGTTTGTCGGTCAATAAAACAGTGGCGAAAGTAGCCACGGGAGAGGGAAAACCTCGCGGGATGTTGGCAGTACCCAACGACCAGGTCAAGCCCTTTTTATTTCCACTTTCTATTCGAAAAATTCCGATGGTGGGTAAGGCTACTTTTGAAATCCTTTCTCGTATTGGCATTCGAAAAGTAGGCACCATGGCAGAAATGCCCGTAGAAGTTATGCAACAATTGATTGGTAAAAACGGCATTAGCCTTTGGAGAAAAGCCAATGGAATTGACAATCGACCTGTGGTTCCTTATACCGAGCGAAAATCAATTTCTACCGAGCGCACCTTCGATAAAGACAGCATGGACATTCCGCGCTTGAAAGCCCTATTGGTAGCAATGGTAGAAAAACTGGCTTTCCAATTGCGCGAGGAAGGTAAGTTGTGCTCCTGCATTGCGGTAAAAATTCGTTACACCAATTTTGATACACACAGCAAGCAATCTCGACTACAATATACTTCTAACACACAACTACTTTTGCAACGCGCGCAAGAGTTATTCGAGAAAGTATATACCCGCCGAATGCGTTTGCGATTGGTGGGCATACGTTTATCCGGACTGGTGAGGGGCAGTTATCAAATCAATTTATTTGACGATGAAAGAAGCATTGATTTGTGTATGGCTGCCGATAAGATGAAACGACGTTTTGGCTATAAATGCTTGCAACGAGCAGTAGCCTTAAACGCCTATCGACAACCCACACGAATGATGAAAGATAAAGGCTTGGGAAGTACTTTAGACCGTGCAGAACCTGAAGCAATAAAGCCCAAGCGTCCTAGAAAAGGAAGGTCATTTGGACAAGTCGGCTGGGGAGGATTGCATAATACCGACCTTCGAAAGGCATTGATCAAAGACCAAGAGCCGCAAGCCATCGTAGGCGAACGACAACGAGAAATAGCAGAGCGAAGAAAAAAGAATAATTATTTCTAATAAATAAGAACAAACAGTGAAATAAAGAAGACGTGCTAGTTGTTTTTATTTTTTCTAATAAACAAAAATTAGCAGTAAATTTCCAGCCTTCTAAAGTCGATAAAGCAATAAGAAATGACTGACCTTTTTAAAATACTTTGCCCCATTTTGTTTTTGCTATTGGCTTGTGGGAGCGACTTGCCCAATGAACAGGAAGCACCCAATTCGAAGGAGCAGCTTTACATCAATGGGCAAATCTATACGGTCAACCCCCAACAGGAATGGGCAGAAGCCATGCTCATCGTAGATGGTGTTATTGAAGCAATAGGAACTGAAGCAGAAGTAGATATAGCGGCCAGTGAACAAGCCACTATTATTGATCTAGAAAATAAAATGGTCATGCCAGGTATACATGATGTACACCTCCATCCCTTGGAAGCTGCGTCCGATAATTTTCAATTTATCCTTTCGCAAACTGAAACAGATCCAGAAAATTATGCACCCGATGTAGCGGATGCTCTAGAAGAAAACCCCAACGCAAATTGGATAATCGGCTGGGGTTTTGATATGTATACCTTACTCGATGCCACGCGTTCACCCATTGAAATTCTCGACGATATCTCTACTACACGACCCATTGCCATTATGGAACAAACCTCACATGCAGTATGGGTAAATTCCAAGGCTTTGGAGTTAGCAGGAATAAATGACGACAGTCCAAACCCCATGGGAGGTATTATAATGCGCGAAGAAAATGGAAAATCCAATGGAATAATGATGGACAACGCGGGCAATCTAATCATCGATCTAGCCATCTCTAGCATTCCCAATAATGAACAAAACGACTATGATGGTTTAATAAATTTTGCCCTTCCCGAACTCGCAAAAAATGGAATCACTTCTATTTGCGATGCAAGAACTTACTGGAAAAGAAACCATCACCTCACTTGGAAAAAAGTCGAAAACGAAGGCGCTCTAACCGTCCGAGCAAATTTGGGTCTTTGGCTGTACCCAAACGAAAATGATGCTTCACAAATAAACACGCTAAAAAGTCTCTATGAATATGACCCTGAAAGTTTCTTGAAAATTAATCAAATCAAACTCTACGCAGATGGTATTGTAATAAATACCACCTCTGCCATGCACGATGATTTTGCCTTCGATCTATTTGAACTCGAAAGCAATAACGGACTAAATTACGTTTCCCAAGATCGAATTGCTCAATACATCGCTGAATTAGAAAATATTGGATTCGATTTTCACATCCACGCCATTGGCGACCGAGGCGTGAATGAAGCATTGAATGCCATTCAGCAATCGGGTACAGCAGCAGGACGGCATCGTTTGACTCATGTAGAATACGTGAACCCAAGCGATTATCCAAGATTTGCAGCCCTAAACGTAACTGCCGATGCCCAAGTAGCAGGGGACTTCTCGCAGCCAGAACACTGGCACGACAACGACGACTTTGTACATCCCAGCCTCAATGAAAACATCATTCCCTTGAAAAGTCTTCATCAAGCCAACGCCCGGATTGCACTTAGCAGTGATTGGGATGTCAGCAGCCTCAATCCATTTATTGGATTACAAAATGCAGTCACACGTTTCCCACAAGAACTCAGCTTAGCAGAAGCCATCAAAGCTTACACCATCAATGCAGCCTACATCATGCGCCAGGACGAAAAGGTTGGTTCTCTAGAGGTCAACAAGGAGGCTGATTTTATTATTCTTAGCCAAAATATTTTCAACATTAACCCTACAGAAATTTCACAAACAACGGTATTGGAAACTTACCTGCAAGGGGAGCTAGTTTATCCTTAGAAAACGCTGTAAAAGCGTAAAGCATCCTGTGGTTGAAAAGGTATTCAATTAGGTAAGTAAATGCCAAAATCATCGATATCCAAAAATGATTAACTCCTTTTCACTGATATTATATTCCATTTTTTTACTACTACTATCTAGCAATTCCTTTAAGCCCTGCAAGTCCTGATACTTAATCTTTGGACTCAGCGTCTCGTCTCTATTTTTTCGCTCCCAATAAACTACAGCAGGTATCGAAATCCATTCGATTTCCTTCAATTTGAAAACACCCCAATATTCTTCCAAATATTTATCATTAATAAAATCACTTTCATTCGGAACGGAAAAACTCCGCAATTTGTCATCCAAAAGCAATTTCACCTCTGCTATACAAGGAACTTCCGTAGCCCGCAAAATGGTAAAAAAATGCATCCACTTTGCAGTACTCATAAAACTGGTCTTATCAAAAGCAGCTTGTCCTAGTTTATCTTTATGTCTCTTCCTTTCATCCATAACAGCCATTTATCCCAAAAGCAATTCGCATTTTATAATTCATAGAAAAAAAGAAATAAAAAGCCGAAAGTCAATTTTTAATAAATTCTGGAGCACCCACACAAGTAGGTACTAAACAAAAGGATTGCTGATTAAATAAAGCCCCCGTTGATCCAGTAAAACCGAACAAGGGTTCATTAGTTCCAAATAGGACGAGTGGATCGAAAGCGTAAGACAATACCACATAAGTTGTACTTTCAGATAAATCGCTGATGGTAAAAACGATCGTTGAACCATCCCAGTCAATGCTCAATAAATGATCCAGTCCGTTCTCAATATTGTACTCTAGAGCTCCATCCATTAAAGGAACAGCATCAAATACTGGATTCTGCCAGATGCCATTTATGTGAATCGCAGAATGGTCAGGGTCGCTGCAGCTGCCAGCGATACAAGGAAAACTAAAGTCGTCTCGATCGTCTGTATTGATATAAGTATCTATCTCAAAAATGAGGGAATTGGAAATAGCTCCACCGCCACCGTAAGACAAACTTTGACCTCCTGTAGCACAAGCACAATAAGCTCGTGGATCGTTGTGATAGACGAAAGCCATTCCGTCGGCTCCAGAGTCATCGCTACCTAAGTTGATGATAAATTGCTCGGAAAATGGTATGCTGAAATCAGCACTTGTAGAACCCCATGTGCAGGATACTTGAGCCATTGTATTTTCTGTCAAGAAGTAACAGTCCTCTTCTGAAGAAGTTGTTGCACCACCCAGCAGCCAGAAATCATCAAAAAGTACTGGTGCTAAAAGCGAAGGAAATACGTCTAATTGATAGTTTCCATCGGCACTAAATCCTTCGATGTAAATGTAGTAAGTGACTCCAGCCGTAAAAGCATAAGTTATTTCTGATAAAAGGCCACAAGCGTCATCATTTGAAGCCAAAATAGTTGAGCTTGAACAATCAACGCCATCATACAAATACATAAAACTGTCCCATCCTGAGGTCGTATTACACAAAGAAACCGTGTAGGAGCTTGAATTACAGTCGTCCTCCTCAGGCGTAAAACTGTAGTAATAGTCGGATGTGGACCGAATATCACAATCGTCGCCTTGTCCAACAGTCGTACCAGCTACAGATCCACCCGTCGATGGTATGGTTCCCTGACCCCACAAGACTAGAGGCCCTACAAATAGGACTACTAGAAAAATCT
>CALFBW010000012.1 GCA_937951415.1 uncultured Chitinophagales bacterium
GCTGCTAACAGGAATTTAATTGCAATATGCTACAACTCCTTTTTGGGATATCATGACTAGACTTGAATTCAGCTGTAAGTCAATATCGAATATCACAGGGCTTTTTTGTGAAACTTATTGTCTTACTTACTATAAGGTATCTCAGCAAGGAGTATTTTTGAAGATAGATCCTACAACTCGTTTATAAATCGATACCCATGCTTAAGAATTTATCACTGCTGTTCCTTTTCCTTCTAGGGTCCTGCTTGTCAGCTCAGTGCTGGAGTCTTGTATGGGAAGATAATTTCGATGGAACCAGCCTAGACACAGATAAGTGGTCTTACCAAATTGGTGGTTCGGGCTGGGGTAACAGCGAATTGCAATACTACACTGAAGGAGATAATGTAGAAGTGCAGGATGGTAGCTTAAAGATTATTGCTAGAGAAGATAGTGCCAATGAATACCCTGGAAACGACTATACTTCTAGCAGGATAAGGAGCCAATTCAAAGGCGATTGGAGATACGGGAAAATGGAAGCCAGCATCAAACTTCCGTTCGGACAGGGGATTTGGCCGGCATTCTGGATGATGCCCAGCGAATCGGTTTATGGCGGCTGGCCCACGAGCGGGGAGATTGATGTCATGGAGTACCTCGGGCATGACACCGATAAGGTTTATGGAACCTGTCACTTTGGAAATGCTTGGAACGACAAAGGCAGTTCAGGCGGTTCTACGGTGCTCCCAACAGGAGATTTTACAGAGACTTTTCACACCTTTGGAATTGAATGGGAGCCGGATGAAATTCGATGGTATTTAGACGGAAATCTATTTCATGTAGTGCAAAGCTCACAGCCAGATTTTTCTCAATTCAATTGGCCCTTTGATCAAGAATTTCATTTTATTTTGAATCTCGCCGTCGGTGGTCTTTGGCCGGGCTTCCCCGATGCTACTACTACTTTTCCGCAAACTTTAGAAGTAGATTGGGTCCGAGTATACCAACAAATGGATGATATTAATATGGATGGTTTGGCAATTATTCAACCAGGAGAAACCGAAACAAACTATAGTTTTCCAGATATTTCTGGAGCGACGTATCAATGGACCGTTCCACAAAACGCGCTAATAGTGAGCGGACAAAATACCAATGAAATAAACGTGAATTGGGGATACGATCCAGGAGCGATTGTAGTGGAAGTTAGTACGGATTGCGGCACGAGTGCCTATTCTTATGCCGTAAATGTTTCCGATAATATCTGGGATAATTACAATTTTGAAGAAGGTCTTGCCAATTGGAATACCAATGAATTTAATGCTTCGGCAAATTTTGACTTAATAAATGAGAACGTACAAGAAGGCAATTTGGCCCTCTGTGTTAGTCCTACGAATTTGGGGCCAAACCCTTGGGACATCCAACTCAGTCGATCAAACTTAAATTTGATTGCTGGGAAAAACTACAGAGTACGTTTTTGGGCTAAGGCCGATGAAAATGGAAAAGATATTAATCTAGCTTTTATTAATGCCAGCAATTTTACTTTGTATGCTGGAACTGTTTTGGAAGTAACAGATGAATGGCAAACTTACTCTTTTACTTTTACTGCTCCCGAAACTGCAACTGCACTTTTTAACATCGATCTAGCTGACGAGTTTGGTAATTTTTGCTTCGATGATTTTTCCTTTGGATTGGCTTACGATTTTATTGAAGTTGAATGGAGCGGAAAAGTCTTTTTGGAAGGAGCTTATTCGGGTTCCAGTGAAATGAGAACCATTCCCGAAGAATTGATTCCTCTAGAACAGCCCTATCAGCAAGCTCCGTATCATTATGCCGGTAGTGAGTCTCTTTCTAGTATTCCTGCGAATATGGTCGATTGGGTGCTAGTTGAAGCCCGCTTGGGAACACCGCAAACAACAGGAAATCGGGGGACTGTTACGGTTGCGAGTCGCGCAGGTATTCTCTTGAGCAACGGAGATATTGTAGACCTTGATGGAGTTTCTCCGCTTTTATTTAATAAATTGATTGAAGGAGAGACGTATCATTTTTGTGTTCGACATCGAAATCATTTAGATGTTTTATCAGCTGCTCCATTGCAAGCAACGAGTAGTGTTTCTTACGATTTTTCAACAAGCATCAACCAAGCCTTAGGAGTTGAGCAATTAAAATTAAGTACAGATAATAAAGCCTTAATGCTAGGAGGAGAATACGAAAAAGACGGAACCATCCAAACCACAGACTTCGATCAATGGATCGAAAATCCAGCAGAGCTGGATGCCTATGAGCCTACAGATGGTAACCTCGATGGCGTTATACAGGCCACAGACTTTGACGTCTGGTTTTTAAACAAAGCGCGTATTGGAACCCCAGAAATTGATTTTTAATGCTGCGGTCGATCAAGCTGTCTTTCCCTTCCTATCTAACCGTTTTATCATGGAAGCCTCCTGTGCCAATGTCCAAATGCATAGGAAGCCGAGTTGCAGGATTTTAAACCTGAAAAACACTTCTGCCCCAGCTTTGACTCTCCAATCAAAGGCTGGGGCGAAGTGTAAAATCTCAATGGTGTCGCGACTTCAACTGCTCTATGAAATCAGGAACTGAAATTTTAAGCTGGTTTGTCTTTACTAAGTTTATCTAAGTTGGAAATTTACTGGGAAGAAGAACACTCTCTGACCCTTGTAATTTGCTGGTACTAAGGCGGCAAAATCTACTGCTTCCGCTGCAGCTTGAACCGCTTCCTCAAAAACTTCAGCATTTCCTTTGATGAGGGTAATCTCTAGCAAGTCTCCATTTCCATCCAGTTCAATTAAGAACTGACAAGTCTCTTCAAAAGCGTTTTCGACTGCTATTTCCGGATACACTATATGTGCCATCAAGCTACTTTTGATTGCCATTAGTAAGCTTATCTCTTGTGATTTTACAGATACACGCTTCGTCTCTGCAGTTTCTTCGACTACTTCAGTCATGTCGTTGGTAACATAGGCAGTCACTTGAGAATAGGCATTTGTGGAGCCGATAGTTAAAACGATTAAAAGAGAGAAAATGGTCGGTAATACGTTTGTTGTTAAAGCTTTCATGATGTCTAATTTTAAAATGATTATTTCTAATGAATATTTCCTTGTTAAACTGATGCCTCAAAGATGAAGGCATAAGCACCGAAACCCTTGGTCAATTCGGTTCAAGGCTTATTGTATTCGTTGTAAGACGGGAGAAATCATTGTTGTATTCGTTGCAAGTGTGTCCCTTTTATAGTTTTAAACAATTGAAATTGAAGCGTTTAGAGGTTGTATGCTTCCAGAAGCCCATTTTAAACAAAAATGAACAACAGAAGAGATAGCTAGCCCAGGAATGACCTATATCTTGTACATGAAAAGAAAGAAGAAGTGTATCAGGAAGCTATGTGTAAAGTGTTTGAGCTTATCTTTTTGATCCCTAGCTCAGCTTTTAAAGGAAAGTTTTAGTCCAATTGATCTCAAGCAAAGAACTGCTCCGCCTTCTTCATTGAATAGTCGTCATATTGGAGTCGAAAGGAAAGGGAAATGGACTTTTGTTTGGTCTACTTATTGGCGATAGAACTGGGCAGAATGCCATATTTATCTTGGAAAGCCTTTGAAAAGTGGGATAGATCTTTGAAGCCGACCTTCCAGGCAACTTCCGACACATTGAGATCCGATTGTTCTAGAAACGTTTTGGCCGCATTCAATCGATAATTGCGAATATATTGAGAAGGAGAAGTGTTGACCAATGCTTTCATTTTTCGAAACAACTGAGATCGACTCATGCCGATTTTTTGACACAAATTGGGCAGCGCGAAGTTTTCGTCCATGTAATGTTTCGCTAAAATCCCCTTCACCTTCTGAATGAAAACATCTTCTAGCTCTAACATTTCGGGAGGAAGTGAAGTTGAAGTATTCTCTTGCTGTTCTCTAGTGAAATAGGCAACAAGACGACTTTGTCGTTCTACCAGTTTTTCTAATCGAACAAGAAGCTCTTCTTTATCAAATGGTTTGGCGATATAGGCATCTGCTCCTCGTCGTAAGCCTGCAATTTTAGAAGCATTATCTGATTTAGCCGTCAAAAGAATAAGTGGAATGTGACTGGTTCGCTCATCATTTTTAAGCGTTTCACAAACTTCGAAACCGTCTTTTTCAGGCATCATGACATCGCTTATAATGAGGTCGGGAATTGTCTCTAGCGCTTTTTCAATACCAAGCTTGCCGTTAAGAGCCGTGTCGAGTTGATAACTTTCTTCCAAAACAGACTTGATGTAAATGAGTACATCAGGGTTATCTTCAATAATCAACAAGCTAGGTAAGTCGGAAGCCTCTTTCGAAGAAGTAATCGATTTTATTTTAATGGGAGAAGGCTTAGATAAAGTAGAAAAAACGTCTGGATTCATTTCCAAACCCGACGTTGAAACCTCCGTACTGCTAATATTCGAAATAGGTAGTCGAACAATAAAGTTGGTTCCTTTTGCCAACTCGCTTTTTACAGATATATTTCCGCCCATCAATTCAACCAGCTGCTTGCTATGCGCCAATCCAATTCCGGTTCCAGCGTTTTTGTGTTTATCCCTATCTACTACTTGATAAAAGCGATGAAAAATACGAGACAAATTTTCAGCGGCAATACCAATTCCAGTATCAACAACCGATAGAATTGCTTGGGGAGGAGCAGTGGTTTCATCTTTGCTTAGCTTTATTTTTATCTCACCATCTGAGGGCGTGAATTTTATAGCATTGGAAATCAAATTAGTCAGTACCTGCTTAATTTGCTCGGGATCAAAGTCCATTTCTAATTTTTCTACAGAAGGGATAAATTGAAGTGTAAGATTTTTGCTATTGCTGAGCGATTGAAAGGATTCGGTAATGTATTTTGAATACGAAACCAGATCGCCGTTTTTCATTTGTAATTGAAAGGACTTGTTTTCAAGTTTTGATAAATCTAGCAATTGATTAATAAGTAATAAAAGACTTTTTCCATTAGATTCGATCAATCGAGTGGCTTCTGCTAAGTGCTTTTTTGGATTCGACTTTACCTGTTCTGTCATACCCAATATTACGGTCAAAGGAGTGCGAAACTCATGCGTCAAATTGGTGTATAGTTCACTCTTGAAATCATCTAGTTCTTTAAGGCGTTCTGCTTCCGCTTGCTCTAGTTTTATTTCTAATGCTTGAGCCTGATTGAGTTTTTCAATTTCTACATTCTCGATTAAAGCAGCTTCTTTTTGATTGGTCACTAAAACAAAACGATATACTAAGGAGACGGTCATGACCAACACCATGGCCAGACCTACGGAACCATTAAAGATGTCATAATCACTTTTAGGTAGCATATTTATTGTGATAATGGCAATCATCATGGAAGAGAAGGCTAGTACAAATCCAATACTGATAAATCGGGCGAGTTGACTACCTCGCCATATCAGATATCCAGCTATGGAAACAATAACACCAAAAATGCAAAAAATGACGATATGGCGTAATTGGAACCAATAATCAATATTTACATTGGTAAAGCGCCCTATAACTCCGAGACAAGAAATTATGAAAATGAGCATTGCTGAAATGGCAATTGCTTTGTCAACTTTAGGGTGCTCTTTAAAAGTATTGACATATGTTCTCCAGAATTGCAGCATGCCTATCAGAAGGAATGTTACTACAAGCGTGAAGCAAAAGACCATAGCTCTGGGATGTTCAGAGAAAAGGGATGTGTATATTTCATTAGTGAATCCTATGAATAGCCGATTTATAAAAAGAATAATTAGACAAATAAAAAACCAGAGATAAATGCCTTCTCTGTATTTGTAGAATAAAAAGAGACCAATTAGGAATAGACAAACAATAGCACCTGCCAGCATGGAGTTGGAAACAGCTGCATAATTGAAGGGAGTTGGCCCGAGTCCAACAGCATCATTAATGAAAGCTGATTCGATTCTCAAATTACAGGACTCTACGAAAGTCATACGAACCCAAATGTTGGATCCATCGATCGTTGCTTTGTTTAGGGTTAGAATGCTAGGATTTAGATGCTTCGGACTATCTCTTCTTGATGCTGGTATGCTATTTCCAGAAAGTCCAATACAAACGACCGCGCCAGATTGCACTTGAAAGGCCTCCACCTTGTAAAAGGTGATTTCCCAAGGCCAACAATTTCCGCCTCTAAAAAGATGTAAAGAGTTTTCTAATAAATTTGTTTGATCGCTGATCTCAATGTTGAACCAATAGGCACTTTTTGTGTGAACCTTAAAAGTTTCCTTGCTATCTAGAGAAATAAGGTTCGCATCTCGCAAATTGTTCTCCACTAAATCTTCTACACTTAAAGGTGTTTTTCCTTCTTTAATGATCCACTTTAGGGGAGTTGGAAAAGCTGCGTCTGTGATGTTGGAGCCGATAGTAAAAGAAGGATTGTCATTTACATTCGGAAGAGGATTACCCAAAAGAACAAGAGGGCAAACTAAAGTGCATATCAATGCAATTAGAAAGTCTTTTGGAATGCTCAAAAAGCCAACAGGGGATAACCAAACCGTAAATCTTAACTCCATTTTTACAGCTCATCAGTTAATGAAATTGTTAGCAGCTTAGCTAGGAAAAAGACTCGAAAATTTTCAAAATAAAATTTCTGCACTAGGTATTTACTGCTCACTGTCTACAATATAATAAATTTATTTTGGAGTAATATGATGAGATGAAAAGTCTGCGACTGTGATTAGAGTCATCGAAGCCCTTAGAAGTGGATTCGGATATATTGTGTATCTTCATTATATCTGCAAAATAAATACAGCCCGATAGATTGGAGGAATCAAAAATTCAAAGAATAAAGAAGGAGCTTGCTCGTACTGAGGGGGAAGAATATGTCTTGTTAGCTCTGGACTTGGCAAAAATAACGAATTGCAAGCCTCCTCTTGAGGTTAAGGGCTTTCTCGACAAGGCTTTTAGATTGGCTTCAGACCTCAACTTAGAAGAGAGTCTTGTTGAAATACATATCTACTATGTTGCTATTTTCTATCGCTTAGGTGATCGAGTAAAATGTAAAGAGAACGCTTTTGCATCTTTGGCTATAGCTGAGGGTTTGGATAACCCATTTCTATTGGCATCGGCTTTAAAGAAGTGTCAAGATGTTTATAATGTTTTCGAAAAATATTCTAACGATGCAAAAGAATGCAAATATGGACTTCGCGCATTAGAAATTGCGAAAGAACATAACTTGGAAGATGCACTTGGCGCGATTTATACAACAGTAGGGACTTCCTACTTGTATGGCAATAGGATGGAAGATGCCACTCAATTTATTATTAAGGGAATTGAGATTTTAAGACTTCAAAAGAAATACATCGACTGTATTGTTGCCTATTATAATCTTGGTACTCGAATTGGAGATCAGGAAAAGGGGCTGGAATATTTGTGGGAAGCTGCTAAAATTGCTAACGAGCACGATTTGTATTTTTATGCCTGTGGTGCTTATAGGGAAATTTCAGGTCATTATTATGGATTAAAGCAATACCAAAAACAACTAAAATGGTTGCGACATGCTATTGTAATTGCAGAAAGAGAGAAATTAGAAAGTCAGTTAGCAGAATTGTATGAGCGTTTGTGTGCTGCGATAGTGATCATTATTAGAAATGGTATTCCCCCTTTTGATAAAGAAAAATTGATTTCGGAGGCTATTGATTGTTGTAATAAAATGGAAGCATTAGAAATGACCAAGGATCAATTCGTAGACAGGAAAAAAATGGTTCGCGCTGAAATTGCCTATGTTCAAGAAAAATATGATTTAGCTATACGTCTCTTCTTAGAAGTGCACGAAAGTGTAGATGATGGGTATAAGTACGTAATTGATCTATGGTTGTATTGGACATACAAAGCCGTTGGGAACTATAAGAAGGCGCTTGAATTCTATGAGCGTCATGAAGAAGCTCAAAAAGAAAAGTACAAAGAAGCAAAAAAGAAAAACATTCAAGAACTGCATGCACAGTTTGAAAC
>CALFBW010000013.1 GCA_937951415.1 uncultured Chitinophagales bacterium
GATCTACAGATTTTGTACAGCTACGATCCATTGTCGAGCTTCACCCAAGGAGACTTGGACAGCTTGGTGATCACAGGTCCTGGCGGGGTAACAACGGTAGTAATCTTGAGTGCAGGCGACAACGGTGGACCAAATGGAGACATGGTCTTCACGCAGCAAGCCTTAGACTTGGCAGAGATTACTTCTGCTTACGAGGCAGCTGGCTTGGACATCAATGCAATCTTCGCAAGCAATTGTGATACGCCATTGACTTTCACTTACGACTTAGTATCTCGTGCAACGCAAGCAGGTATTACTTTGACAGTAGTAGCGACTTGGGAAATCGAGAAGAACATTATCACAGCAACAACGGTTGACGGTGAACCAGCAGACATCTTGGTAGGCGATGCTTACACAGGTTACTGCGTAAGTACAGCGACTCCTGGCGATTACATCATCAGCAATGAGAATGTAGAATGTTCAGGTTGTAGTGGAACGGTTTACGAGCAAGCGATCACTATTGAGGCACCGTTCAACGCGGACCTAGTAGCAGAAGTGAACGAATGTTTGATGTTCCCAGTAATCAATTGGGATCTATCGGATCTATTCTGGACAGAGAATACTGACCAGGATGGTGTTTGGAGCTTGAATGGCGAAGTAATCGAAGGCGACCAAGTAAACATTTGGGATCTAGACATTGCTGCTGCTGATCAAGTAGTAAGCTTGACTATCGGCTACGAAGTAGGCGGTGACAGTCCTTGTCCAAATGTATCGAGCGAGGCGACCTTGAACTTGGTTCGTCCATTGGAAGGTTTGTTGAGTACCGATGCTAGTCCTTACGTATGTGCAGGCGAGAGCTTCACAGTAACGGTAGACGAGACGTACTTGACGGATTACGATCTATCGATAGTAGACGGAGAGTCTTACGAGATTACTGGTGGTGAGAACGGGGTTTACGAAGTAACCACAGGTGGTGATTGGAATGGTCTATGGAGCGTAGTCTTGGAATACGAAGTGGCGAACTGCGGCACGATCCAAGATCACGAAGAAGTATTGATCATTCAAGAAGCGAAGTCAACGATCAAAGACTTGAATGTATGTGGCACTGGTGGCGCGTTCAACTTCACCACGATGTGGTATGCGGATTCAACGGCAACAGCGTTCACACCAATTTTCGAGACGATTCCATCAGGAGCGATCTTGGACTTGGCAGACTTAGGAGCGGATCAAGAAGTGATTGGTGACTCAAGCGTGATCAACACGATTGATGATGCAGCGGCCGCTATTGGAACGATCATCGAGGTGATTCCAGCGGATACGACTTATGCAGATTCTACTTACACGGTAGATGCAGATACTACCTTCATTGATTGTGACACGACCTTCTTTGACGAGGTGGTAATCATCAAGCCAGAGATCACTAAGATCATCACGGATACTTTAGTAGTACCACCGACCTTCGGCGAGCAGTTGACGATCATCAAGGAGATTGATCCAGTGACTTTGGATACAATTTCAATTGATACAGTGGTGATCGAGATCCTATTGGATCCAGGAGACACGATTGTAGGCTTGGATACGATTGTAGTACCAGCGGATACCACGATCATCCCAGCGTACGAAGAGGTAGCTTGTGATACGAGCGATGCAACAATGGCTTACGATTTCTTAGAAATCGATCCAGCCTTTGATGTAACGGTGAGCGTAATTGATGTGATTACTCCAGAGATGTATGTAGACTCAATTGGCTACTACCTAGTGGGAGACATCACGCAAGTAGGCGAGACGGCCGTAGCATGGGATGTATGTGTAACGACACCAGGAGGTTACTTCTTGATTGGCCCAGCGGGCGGTCCTTACAACTATGTAGAAGGTTACGAGGGCGTTTACCCAGAGGGTACTTACGAGGTGATTTACACGGTAGGCTTCCAAGGGTCATGTTACTCAACAGACACGGCTACTTTGGTAATCGGATCGAATGTAGATTTTGCCATCGATACGGACTACTGTCCAGGAGAAGTGATCAGCGGATTGCCAGCAGGTGATTTGGGTGGTAGCTTCTTGACGGTAACCACAGCGAACGAAGATGGAACTTACACAGTATCAGAGGATGCAGCAGCAGGTGCTTACACGATCGAATTGACGATCGGTGATTGTACGGCTACTGAGACGATCTTTGTAGGCAGCGGAGCGAATGCAGAATGGTCAACGGGCGAGGGCACTTTCTCTTACTGTGAAGACGAGACGATTACTTTGGCAGCAACAGTAGCTGGCGGAACTTGGGCTTGTTCAAACGGAAGCTTCTTGACGAATCCTGATGGCTCAACGCAGTTCATCTACGATCTACAAGGAGCAGCAAGTGGCGCGTTTGCGATCACTTACGAGTTCGAAGGCACTTGTGATGCTCAAGTAACGAAGGTGGTGAATGTATATGCAAATCCTGCTTCTGTAGCGGTGAGCGACATCGCTTACTGTGCGAACGAGGCAGCGGTAGCAGCCGTACTAGATCCAGAAGCGTTCTCAGCAATTACGGTATGGAACGATCCAGTATTGGATGATGCAAGTAACGTATTGGCAGAAGGTGGCTTCAATGAAACTGTGAACTTCGAGGCAGGCGCCGGTACTTACTGGGTAAGCCAAACGAATGTAAACGGTTGTTCAAGCGATCGCAGCATGTACACTGTAACGGTGAACGCTGTACCAGCAGCACCAACAGGAGTAGATGTAACGACTTGTAATGAGTCAGCAGTGGCCTTGAGTGTCGATGCAGTGGATGGCGTAAGCTATAGCTGGAGCGGTCCTGATGGCGAGTTCACGGGAGCAAGCATTGTAGTGAGCGTAGAAGCGGGTAGTTCAGAAGATTACAGCGTAGTAGCGATCAGTGCAGAAGGATGTTCAAGTGATGCTATCGCTGTAACGGCAACGAACTGTGAGCAGTTTGCAGTAAGCTATGAGGTGACTAACATCAAGCAGCCAGGCATCAGCTACGACGTAGAATTTACGATCAGTGGTGGATCAGGCGATGCAAGTGACTACACGTTCTTGGGGACTCCAGCGGACTTTGTAGACAATGGCGACGGTACCTTCAGTTATGTAGTGATTGCGAACTTCGGTTCTATCACGAGCTATACCTTCGGCAACGCAGGATGTGGTTGTGACGATGTAGTAGTAACTGTAGACGAGCCAGAAGCATGTGGAGCAGCAGACGATGCGGTAGAGACTATGCAGAATGAGACGATCGGTTTCATCAGCGTATTGGGCAACGACAACTGCTTGACGGATGTAACGACGGTATTCACGCAAGGCTCAGTACCAGGATCAGAAGTGAACTTCGATCCAGACAGTGACTTGTTTACCTACATTCCAGCGGAAGGCTACTGTGGAACAGACAGCTTCACGTATACAGCCGTAGATGAGGCAGGCAATGAGTACACAGCGAACGTACTAGTGACGATCACTTGTCCTCCTCCAACGGGTCTACAGGTATTGGAAGAAATCGATTGTGACAGCGACAGCGGTACATTCGAAGTAGTATTCTCTCTATCTAATGGATCAGGAGCTTACCAGTACCGCGCATGTGGCGACGATGCTTGGGAAGATGTAACGACGGATGATGTACTAGTTACTTTCGGAACTTTCGTAGTAGGACCATTCAACGAGTTTGAAACTTACTGTGTAGAAGTACGAGACATGACAGATCCAGCGAGCGTAATGACCTTCGACAACGGAGGAGAGCCAGTGAGCTGTGTGAAAACATCGATCGATCTATTGAGCTTCACAGGAGAAGTACTGGAAGAAGGCAACTTGTTGATCTGGATTACTGCATCAGAGGAGCGTAACGACTACTTCACCCTTCAGCGTTCTAAGGACGGTGAGGTGTTTGTAGACATCGCAGACTTGGATGGCCGTGAGTCAAGCAACACAGCTGTGAGTTACGATCACTTGGATGAGACAGCACCACTAGGTGTTAGCTACTACCGCTTGTTGGAAACGAACCTAGACGGTGAGACCAGCGTAGCAAGTCGTGTAATTGCCTTGACGCGTGAAGGCGGCATGGACATCACGATAGTACCAGTACCATCATCGGATGACATCAACGTAAGCTTCGAGGTGAGCAGCAGCTCTCAAGAAGTGATGGTTCGCATCTACGATGTAACAGGTAAATTGGTAGCCGTTCAACCAGTAGAAGTAATCGACGGAGTGAATGACTTAAGCATCGACATCAGAGGATACGCAGCAGGTACGTACTTGTTGACAATCATCGATGGAGAGCAAGTTGCTTCACAACGATTCGTGAAAGAATAGAATAGTTAGGAGCTTAATACTCCTAAACTATCAGGAAATAAAAGCCTGCTTCCCGAAAGGGAGGCAGGCTTTTTTGTTTATGCTGTACTTACTTTAATTCACTACGTTTAAAGTCCGGACCGAGCCTATTGACAGGAATCGTAGCCACTGGCAAACTGGCATGGACGTATACCATGTTGGAAGCGGCCAGGTACGGGATGAATGGCTTTCGGGTTCTTGCGACCAGCGAGCCTTAGCAAGTAATTGTTCACCATTAATGAAACCGTCCAGTACCTAAGGCATATGCTGGGTGAGGTTTATAGCGATAGACCTTTTCGGTTTGTTAGGTTTTATAGCTATAGACCTTTGCGGTTTGTTAGGTTTTATAGCGATAGACTCTTGCGGTTGGGTCGTTTTATTTCGATAAACCCTTGCGGCTTGTTGGGCTTGAAGAAAAAACGAGCAAACGAAGTGCAGTACCAAATAGCGAAAGAGATGGCAAAGAGTTTAGTATTTTTATAGTAGTTACCAAAGGAACTGTTTAGACTGTAAGCGTGTTAGAGCAGCAACACTTAAAAAAGAAAATGAGAAAGACCCACGATACCAACTTTACGAAAAAAAAGGAAAAGGCAATTTTGGTTGGATTGATCTTGCGAGATCAGCCTGAGGAAATGCTAAACGAGTATCTAGCGGAACTGGAATTCTTAGCTGAAACTGCAGGTGCTCAGGTATTACGACATTTTAAACAGAGTTTGGATCACCCCAATACGAAAACATTCGTAGGAAAGGGTAAGCTGCAGGAAATTAAAGAATACTGTGAGGCACATGAAGTTGAGATTGTGATTTTTGATGATGACCTAAGTCCTAAACAGTGTTTTACTTTAGAAAAGGAACTAGAGGTTCTTATCTTAGATCGTAGCCATTTGATACTGGATATTTTTGCCGGACGCGCTCAAACGGCGCAAGCGAAGGCACAAGTGGAGTTGGCGCAAATGCAATACATGTTGCCTCGTTTGAGAGGTATGTGGACGCATCTTGAGCGTCAAAAAGGTGGAATTGGGATGAGAGGCCCAGGTGAGCAAGAGATTGAGACTGATCGAAGGATCGTCAACAATAAGATCTCACTTTTGAAGAAGAAGTTGCAGCAAATTGATTTGCAGAATATGACCCGTCGAAAGAATCGAGGAGATATGATTCGAGTGGGCTTAGTGGGTTATACTAATGTAGGAAAATCTACTTTGATGAACCTAATGAGCAAGTCAGAACTGTTTGCAGAGAATAAGCTCTTTGCCACCTTAGACACTACCGTGCGCAAAGTGGTACTAGAGCGAACACCGTTCTTGCTTTCCGATACTGTTGGATTTATTAGAAAGCTGCCACACAGCCTCGTAGAGAGCTTTAAATCGACTTTAGATGAAGCGCGTGAGTCAGACATTCTTTTGCATGTAGTTGATCTCTCACATCCGCAGTATGAAGATCAAATTGATGTGGTTAACAAAACCCTTTTAGAATTAGAAACTGGGGAGAAGCCAGTTTTGACCATCTTTAATAAAATTGATCTCTACGAAGAGCTTTTCTTTGACGAGTATTTGGAAGAAGAGGTGAAAACGGAGTTAATGGAAGAGTTGAAGGATCGCTGGAAAAAAGAAACCGATGGAAATTGCATTTTTGTTTCCGCGCTGAAAGGTATCAACATTGATGAATTGCGTGGAAAACTGTTGAGAATGGTGAAAGAGCAATATCAGGTGCGTTATCCTTACAAATCGCAACAGTGGTAAATTGGTCTTAAATTTAATCGAGCTTCAAGTCTAGGTCGTCAGTTGGTTCGATTGCAAGCTCTGGATCTGATTGCTTTATTGTCTTCTCTTGGGAAGTACTATATTCATGTGAAAGAGCTTCCTCAGGTTCATCTTTAAATATGTGCCGCTGGAAAACGAGGATCAAGAAAATTCCTATGCTAATAGCGGAATCAGCAATATTGAAAATTGGTCGGAAGAACGTGAAAGAATCACCTCCAAAGTAGGGAATCCAGTTGGGAAAATGTCCTTCAATGATCGGGAAGTACAACATATCGACCACTTGCCCTTTGAACCAACCAGCGTAACCTCCAGTTGCTGGGAGAAACTCGGCCACAGCAGTTCTGGTGCTTTCGCCAAAGAGCACACCGTAGAACACACAATCGATTATATTCCCTAAGGCGCCAGCAAGTATAAGAGAAAGGCTTACAACTAATAAAGTTGAGTAATCGCCCTTGATTACGCGACGAAGAATGACTCCTATAACGAAAACCGCTACAATTCGGAAAAGGGTTAAAGCTAGTTTTCCCCAATCTCCACCAAAAGATAAACCGAAAGCCATTCCGGGGTTTTCGATAAAATAGATTCTTGCCCAGTCAAAAAACATGGGAAAGTCTTGTTGTAAACTCATATTGGTTTTGATCCAAACTTTGACAGTCTGATCAAATAGGAGCACTAAGAGTATAATGGTGATGGCAAGCCTACTTCTCAAAATGGCGGTATTAGACCAAAGAGTTCAAGAGAACTCTTTGGTCATTTTGTACAAAAGGTTGTTTTGGACTTACTTTAATTGTGCTTGCTTCGCTTCAATGCTAAGCGTAGCATGAGGAACGGCCATTAGCCTTTCTTTCCGAATGAGCTTTCCTGTATCTCGGCAAATCCCGTAAGTTTTATTCCCAATACGCACCAAAGCATTCTCTAAATGCTTCATGTGTTTTGCAATACGTGAAGCCATTTTATTCAGGCTCTCCTTCTCTAAGGTTCCGGCACCATCGTCTAATCCTGTCGACTTAGCTTCAGCGTTCTCATCACTAGACTTTTCAATTTGACCGCGCAAATCGTTGAATTCACCTCTAGCGCGATCCAATTTGCTGTTAATCAGATCTTTGAATTCTTGGAGTTCTTTATCTGAGTAGCTGGTTTTAGTATTTTCACTCATTTGTTTCAATTTAATACAGTGATCTGAACTTGGACTTTTTCATCGTTAATGTCAAGCTCTAGGCCCGAATTAAGTTCTTTCACTATCTGAAAATCCTCTGTAAGGGTTTCCTTACAAATATAATCTTTGAATTGTGCTATTGAGTTCCGCAAACTGTCATTTTCCGTCATTAAAACTTGGATACGATCAGTGACTTGGAAATCTTGCTCTTTTCTTAAACGTTGCAATCGATTCACGATTTCTCTAGCATCTCCTTCGGCCTTCAAA
This sequence comes from uncultured Chitinophagales bacterium, assembly GCA_937951415.1. Taxonomy (GTDB): domain Bacteria; phylum Bacteroidota; class Bacteroidia; order Chitinophagales; family UBA2359; genus CALFBW01. The sequence goes on from CALFBW010000013.1 coordinate 7,486, forward strand.
TCGTCTGTTAACCTTTCATCTAATGCTACAGTCAAACCATTAGAAGAGTTTACTTGCCACCCAGGAATGTCCTCAGTAGTTATCAATACATCTTCTACTGATAGCTCAAAAGTACCTGTTGAAACGGCTACTTCAGCAAGACCAGTGCTTTCCAAATTCGCAATTTCTTCCTGACCAAAGGTTCTTAAATTGGTTTGAATTTCCTTCATCAAAGGACCTGCTTTCTTTCCGAGCGATTTGAAATTCGGCTTGATTTGCTTGGTAAAAACGCCAGAAGTGTCAGAAACGTATTCAATCTCTTTGACATTTACTTCTGAGAGAATCAAGGATTCTACTTTACTGAGTTGTTCTTTCAAGCGATCGTCCAGTACAGGAATCATGATTCGCTGTAAAGGTTGACGTACCTTAATGTTCACTTTCTTACGAATTGCCAAGACCATAGAAGAAACCCGTTGCGCCAAATCCATTCGCTCTTCCAAGTCCGTGTCAATAGCCTGATCATTCACGGTTGGGAATGCTTCCAAGTGCACTGAATCCATTGCTCCTTCCAAACCAGCTGTCAGGCATTTGTACAATTTGTCAGCAAAGAATGGAGATACTGGCGACATCAATTTTGATACTGCTAGCAAGCATTCATGCAAGGTTTGGTAAGCCGCAGCTTTATCCTGGCCATCATCTTCTCCTTCTTTCCAAAAGCGCTTACGGCATAAACGTACATACCAGTTACTCAAGTGTTCTGTAACAAATTCTTGGATAGCACGAGCAGCAGGAGTAGCATCATAATCGTTAAAAGAGAAATCGGACACTTTTATTAAGCTATTCAAACGCGAGATCACCCATTGATCAATCTCTGGTCGATCCTCCAAAGGAATGGTCGTACTGTTGGCTAAAGAGAAGCCATCAATGTTGGCATAAAGACTGAAGAATGAATACGTGTTGAATAGGGTGCCGAAGAATTTTCTTCGCACTTCATCAATTCCACTTACATCAAACTTGAGGTTATCCCAGGGCGAAGCATTCGAAATCATGTACCAGCGGGTAACATCTGCCCCATACTTTTCAATCGTAGCAAAAGGATCAACTGCATTGCCTTTGCTTTTAGACATCTTTTGTCCGTGCTTATCTTGCAAAAGTCCGTTTGAGACCACGTTTTTATACGCAACAGAATCAAACAACATCACTGCTAAAGCGTGTAAGGTATAAAACCAACCACGCGTTTGATCGACTCCTTCTGCGATAAAATCTGCAGGAAAGTTCGCCTTGAAAATGTCTTCGTTTTCAAAAGGATAATGCCATTGCGCGTAAGGCATGGCGCCAGAGTCAAACCAAACATCAATCAAGTCAGGCTCTCTCAGCATTTTCTTTCCAGTCTCAGAAACTAGGAAAATGCGATCAACAAAGGGCTTGTGCAAATCGAAATCTGCTGCCAATCCCTCAGACATGAAACCTGCAGCAATGGCTTTTTCCACTTCTGCATTTAACTCGGCGATCGAGCCAATGCATTTTTCTTCCTTTCCATCTTCCGTTCTCCAAATGGGAAGTGGTGTTCCCCAAAAACGAGAACGAGATAGATTCCAGTCTTGTAAGTTTTCCAACCAGTTTCCGAAGCGCCCTGTACCCGTAGAAGCGGGTTTCCAATTGATGGTTTCATTCAATTCAGCCATGCGCTCCTTGCACTTGCTAACATTCACAAACCACGAATCCAAAGGATAGTACAAAATCGGCTTGTCCGTTCTCCAGCAATGCGGGTAATTGTGTTGGTATTTTTCTACTTTGAAAGCACGATTTTCCTTCTTCAGTTTGACTGAAATATCAATGTCTACATTAACGTAGTCTTCATCGTCCTTGTAGTTCTTTACATACCTTCCAGCAAAGTCGCTTACAGCATCTACAAACTTCCCTTCTTTATCAACTAAGGTCAAAGAACCGATTCCATTTTCAGAAGCGACTTTTTTATCATCAGCACCAAAGCTAGGAGCAATGTGTACGATGCCCGTTCCATCTTCTGTGGTCACGAAATCGCCGATGATCACCTTAAAGGCATCTCCATCTTCTGGCTGCGCGTAAGGAAGAAGCTGCTCATAAGAAGCCCCTTCGAATTCGGAACCTAAATGTTCAGACAGTACTTTATAGGGGATTTGCTTAGCTCCTTTTTCGTAAGATTCCAAAGGCAATTCAGCATTCTCTGCTTTAAAGTATTTGCCCATCAAATCTTTCGCAATCACTACAGTAATCGGTAGGTGCGTATATGGGTTAAAAGTGCTTACACGATTGTAAACGATCTTTTTACCCACTGCCAAAGCAGTATTCGATGGCAGTGTCCAAGGAGTGGTTGTCCATGCAAGGAAAAACTCCTCTTTATCAGCCATTTTGAACATAGCCGTAGCAGAAGTGTCCTTCACATCTTTGTAGCAACCCGGTTGGTTCAATTCGTGGGTACTCAAACCCGTTCCTGCAGCAGGAGAGTAGGGTTGAATGGTTAAGCCTTTGTATAGAAATCCTCGGTCGTAAAGCTTTTTAAGTAAGCTCCATAGCGACTCGATGTAATCGTTTTCAAAAGTTACATAGGGATTCTCCAGATCCAACCAATAGCCCATTTTTTTGGTCAAGTCGTCCCAAACATCCTTGTACTTCATCACTTGTTCTCGACAAGCTACATTGTAGTCTTCAATCGAAATTTTGGTACCGATATCGACCTTAGTGATGTTGAGATTTTTTTCAACACTTAACTCGATCGGTAATCCGTGGGTATCCCATCCACCTTTACGATTGACTAGGAAACCTTTCAAGGTTTTGTAACGACAGAAAATGTCCTTAATCGTTCTTCCCATCATGTGGTGAATTCCAGGCATTCCATTCGCCGAAGGAGGTCCTTCGTAAAAAACGAAAGGCTGCTTGTCCGAGCGGGTATCTAGGCTTTTCTGGAAAATATCATCGTTCTCCCAAAATGCCGCGATCTCTTTTTCGATCTCGGTGATATTAAGGGATTTCATTTCAGGGTACTTCATGGAAGCAAGGTGTTTATAAGCAAAAAAGGCTTCTCAAATTCGGCGCAAAGATACGCCGATTCTATAGGCTTTCGAAGTCTTTCTTAAACCGCCTTTTATTACTAAGAATTACTAGAAGTCCTTTTGCTGTTTAGGGAGGCAAAATATACAATTGTCCGATTTGAACGGGTTACCGACGACATGGATATTTTTTAAGCTACTTCTTTAGAAAGCCTCTCCAAAGCCCTGCTGTGTCTGCGTTTTCTGTCTCCTATTTCTTACAAAACCTTTGTCGTCGGGAATCAGTTCAATTTCAGGCACTTATTATACGGTGCATCCTTAAGGCGAGTTTTAAAGCTCAGAATCTTCATCGGATAAGTTGCCACTTAATCTCTCAACAAAGTAAATAAATGAAGGCAATAAAAGTAGGTTGGTAAAGAGTGAAACGATCAAAGTCACTGAAGTCAGTACGCCTAAGTAGAAAGTTCCTTCAAAACTGGAGAAGGCAAAGACAATAAAACCGGTAAAGAGAATCATTGCCGTGTAAATCATACTAAAGCCAGTTTCACGAATGGATCGTTGAACTGCAGGTGCAATCCTGCCATTAGAGTGCCCCAACTCTTGTCGGTATTTTGCTAAGAAGTGAATAGTGAAATCCACGGATATTCCAAAGGCTACGCTAAACACCAAAACGGTTGAAGGTTTTAGTGGAATTTGGAAGTAGCCCATAATAGCAGCTGTTACAATTAGCGGAATGATATTCGGTAAAAGTGCGACCACTAGCATTTTGAGATTGCGGAATAAATAGGCAATGATAAGAGCAATCAAACAAAAGGCAAGTAGCACCGACCAGATAAGACCATTAACAAGGTAATTGTACCCTTCAAGGGCTACCAAACTCGTTCCAGTATAGGTGATGTCGTATTTATTAGTATCTAAGATGGCTTCCACTTTCGGTCGAAGGTTCTCCATGACAAAAGGAAACTGCTTGGAACCCACATCTGCCATTTGCAAACTGATCCTAGCTATACTTCCCGTACTGTCGGTGACGGATTGTAGCATGTCATTGGTGCCGCCTTCTCCTGCAGAATTCTTTAAGTAAGAGAAAACGAAGTTGCGATCGAAGCCGTTGGGCAAGGTATAGAAGTCTCTTTTGCCTTTAAAAAAGGCTTGATTAGCGAATTTGACCCCATCTACCAATGAAATTGGTTTCGAGAAAGTAGTATCTGCTTCAAAAATTTTGTGGACTTTGTTTAGTCGCTTTAAAAAAGAAGCTTTAGTAACGCCATTTTTCTTTTTCGTGTCCACCAAGATATCGAAAGGCATAACACCATTAAAGTTCCGCTCGAAGAACTGTAGATCCTTGTATTCTTGTGCGTCCTTAGGAACATCATCGAATAAATAGCCTTTAGATTCCAACTGCAATAATCCTACGGAACAAACTGCGATGATCACTAGCATTGAAACCAATATTTTGTTACCATCTCGCCAAGTCCATTTTGTTAGACGGTCCAAAACGCCCGTAAAGAAAGAGCGATCGAGGTGTTCAAGATGTTTGTCTTTAGGTGCTGGAAGGAAACTGAAAACGACAGGAATAACGATCAAAGAAATAATGTAGGTGAAAGCGATATTTATTCCTGCCACCAAACCAAACTCCTGGAGAATAATACTATCCATCAGGGCGAAAACACCAAATCCAATAGCTGTAGTTAGATTTGCAAAGAAGGTCACATGACCAATCTTTGTGATCATCACTTCTAATGCTCTTTGCCGGCTTCCGTGTTTTCGGTACTCTTCATGGTAACGATTGATAAGGTAAATGCAATTAGGAATTCCGATAACTACTATCAATGTAGGGATCAAACCTGTTAAAATCGTAATGCGGTATTCCAAAAATCCTAAGGTTCCCAAGGACCATATTACTCCGATGGCGACCACTACCAAAGGGTAAAAGACGGTGCTAAAAGAGCGGAATAGGAAGAAAAGAATGAGCCCAATTAATAAGCTAGCTAACAAGAGGAAATTTCGCAGCTCTTGCGAAATTTTGTTCATTTGAAAAGAGCGTATAAAGGGAAGGCCTGAATATTTTACGTCTACATTGACTGCTTGAGCAAAATTTTCTCCTGCTTGATACACGGCATCAACGACTACCAATCGCTCTTTACTATCGAGCTTTTTGGGGTTGATGGTAACGGCCATTATGGTGGCCTTTGTTTCTGGATTATAGATCACGCCTTCATAAAAAGGAAGGGATAAAAATAGATCTCGGGCTTCGTCAACAGCCGCTTGACTCTCTAATTTATTAGAAACAATTTGCCTGGGCAGGAACTTTTTCTCTGCCGTATCTTTTTCTATAGTGAAAGCGTGTGGTAAGGATAAGATACCGTCGACACCATCTATTTTCTTGATGTCTTCACCGAGTTCGTACCATGCAGAAAAGGTTTCTTGCTCAAATAATTTGTCGGTTTCTATGCCCAGAACCAAGATACTCCCGTCTTCTCCAAACTGTTGTTTGAAGGCGATGTAATCTTGAAATGCAGGATGATCAGGTGGAATGATTTTTGGAAAATCATAGGTCATTTGGACTTTTGATGCTTGAAAAAGCATAAAAAGGGTAACCAAGCCAATGGCAGAAATTAAGGGCCAACGAAATCGAAGAATGAATTGGGCAAGTTTTACCCACATAGCTGCCTATTATTTGAAGCCACAAAGGTAGCGCATAGCCTTTTCATAGGGAAACATGTATGGACATGATGCAGGCTTCATTTTTGTACCTTTGATTTAGATATTGGAGTGTTTAGGCCATTATGAAGAAAGATTCTATCAAAACAAGGATTCGTAACATCATTTTTCGTAGCGATTTTCCAGCTGCGAAAGCTTTTGATATTGTGCTCCTAATATTGATCGTCTTAGCTGTTGCAGCAGTCATGCTTGAAAGTATTGATGAGATTGATAGAGATTATCATAAGCTCTTGTTTATTTTCGAATGGGTACTCACCATTCTATTTACCATCGAATATGCTTTAAGAATATGGACCAGCCCTAAGCCTTGGGCTTACATCAGAAGTTTTTATGGCATTGTCGACTTGATATCCATACTTCCGACTTATCTCAGCGTGTTTGCGCTTTCTTCCCAATATTTGGCAACCATCCGCGCGCTGCGACTTTTACGAATATTTAGAATCTTCAAACTCACGCGTTATTTAGGGGAAATGCGGGTATTGATGCAAGCCATTCGTGCCAGTGCTCCTAAAATCATCGTTTTCCTTTCGGCGGTTTTGATTTGTACAATCATATTAGGGTCTATCATGTATTTGATCGAAAGCAAGGAAACAGGCTTTACCTCAATTCCACGCAGTATTTATTGGGCCATTGTTACCCTTACCACGGTCGGATATGGAGATATTGCTCCTCAAACTCCATTAGGGCAGGCCGTAGCAGCTATTGTTATGATTTTAGGTTATGGTGTTATTGCAGTTCCAACTGGAGTTGTCTCTGTAGAACTCAATAAGGCAGATAAGAAAAAGATCAGGAAGGAAAACCGCCGTATTGATATCGATGTAGAATGTCCAATTTGCGAAGAATCAGTGCATTTAAAAGGTGCTAAGTTTTGTGGCCATTGTGGAACGCGCTTGCCACGGAAAGGAGTCGGAGAGGGGAGCGAGAAAGGAAACGGTAACGGACATGGTGATGGGCACATTCATGAGCATGGAAAAGGCAAAATAAACGGGAAAAAGAAGGTAAAGGGGCCCGAGAAAGCAAGCGAAAAGGGTCCAGATAAAGGGGAAGGTGAAGAGCAGGAGGAATGGTAGCCGACAAAGCGCCAATTTGTAAAACACTTTAATCCGTATCCACGTTTCTTTTGGAGACACGCACACTTTCTCGTTACTTTGATCGTCCTTCATTCAAATCCTTAAGATCATGGGAGTTCTTAGATGTTTTATTCTTGGCCTTTTTATTAGTCTTTTTCTTGCAGTTGATCTTTCTGCGCAAGGACAAAATTTGGGCGAATGGAGGATTTATCTTCCCTATAAAACAGGGAGTTGCTTAGCCGAGAATCAAGGAGAGATCCTTGTTGGAACCAGTGATTCTTATCTTTTCTCTTACACCTTAAGTGATCAATCCTTTCAGAAATTTTCAAAGTTAGACGGTTACGCAAACGAGCATTTGACCGCAATGGCTTACGACCCCAACACCGATGTGTTGGTGGTCGCGTACGACGACTCTGATATCGATTTAGTGAAATCTGGTGCGATTGTCAATATGCCAGAAATAAAAGATAAAAACATCGTCGGGGCAAAAGGCATCAACAGCATTCATGTTTTTGATGGCACCGCCTATCTCGCTTGCGGGTTTGGTATCGTGGCTCTAGATATGGAACGGGAAGAAATAAAAGACACCTACTTCATTGGACCAGAAAGTACCACCACTCAAGTTTATGACTTGAGTGATGACGGGGAATACATAATGGCGGCAACGGAACTAGGTTTATTTCGCGCCAATCTATCCAACCCTAATCTAGTAAATTTTGCTGCTTGGGAACTTTATGATCCTACCGATGGATTGCCAGGGATAAAATCGAAAGCCGTTCACTTCAATGGAACAAATTTCTATGCAGCTTCCGAAAATTCCTTAGTAAAATGGGAAAACGGGCAATGGCAAGTTTTATACAGTTTGGATGGCAGTCAGGAAATTACTAGCATCGTCCATCAGGGAGATGATTTGTACTTTTTGAGTAATGCGGTTGATCCTGAAGATAATGCCGCAAGTTTGACTCGCTATAATGTAAGCAACAATCAAGCAGAAGATATTCCTAGTGTTTATTTAAAAAGAAGTCGTGATCTATTAGCCGCCTCCGATGGCAATTTGTATATCGCAAACGATTGGTTTGGTCTGCTTCCAGTAATCGATAATTCGGTGAGAAGCCCTTTTTCAATAAATGGTCCTTCGTCACCTGATGTGCATGGATTAGCATTGCAAAATGACCGCCTTTGGGTGGCTCCAGGAACGGTGAGTTCTTCTTGGGCTTTCAAGAGTAATTTTGATGGAGCTTTCAGTTTCCAGAATGGCTGGTGGACTTCATATCGTCCGCAAGTTCTGACAGACGAGTTAATAAAAGACCTCGTTTCTGTGGTAGTTCATCCCACTGAAGACCGTGTCTTTTTTGCTTCTTTTAAGGAGGGAATACTGGAGAAGAATGGGGACGATTTCATTCACCATCGCGACAATACAAGTCTGGGACCAGCGATCGGAAATCCGACTTTTACTTTAGTAAGTGATTTGGCTTTTGACGACGAGCAAAATTTATGGATTAGCAATTTTCGCGCACCGAATCCTATTTCTGTCTATACAAATACTGGAGAATGGATGTCCTTTCCAAGTCCACTCACGGGCTCAGGAGCGGCTCCGAATCAATTTACCCACATGTTGTACGATTCACAAGGGCGCTTGTGGTATGTGGTTTTCAATGAAGGAATTCTTTGTTACGATCCGGGAGATTTGTTGCTCGATGCGCAGGATGATCAACATCGTTTGTTTAAGCGTGTCAACGACGATATTGGCTTACCAGTGAATGGAGTTACCTGTATCGCGGAAGATTTAGAAGAGGAAATTTGGGTAGGAACCAAGGAGGGAATTGGTATTTTTTATCAGTCATTCGACCCATTTAATCCTAATTATGAGTTTTCAAAGCCGATAGTTGCTAGTGGTACATTTCCGTACTTGATGCAGTCGGAATACATACACGTTATCTGCGTTGACCCTGCCGATAGAAAATGGGTAGGAACAAATTCAGGGGTCTTTTTACTTTCGCCCGATGGAAGAGAAACCATTTATCACTTCACCGCTGAGAACAGCCCTTTGCTAGATAATTCTATTAACGATGTGATGGTCGATGGCAATACAGGCTTGGTATATATTGCGACTGAAAAAGGCTTGCAAACTTTTCAAGGGGATGCCATTAATGGCGAATTTGCCCATGGCGATGTACAGGTTTATCCAAACCCCGTTCGTCCAGAATATGATGGACCGATTGCGATTAAAGGCTTGTACAGAAATGCCAATGTAAAAATTACCGATATCCGTGGTCGCTTGGTTTTTGAAACACAAGCATTAGGAGGTCAAGCGGTTTGGGATGGTCGTACTTATTCAGGTGAAAAACCACATACGGGAGTTTATCTGGTTTTCAGCACCGACGCAACGGGAAATGAAAGCTTCGTCACTAAACTTCTTTACGTGCATTAATGCAGTGGCCCTTTTATCATACTGATTCAATCTTAGCATGATTTGTAGCACCAGAGGC
>CALFBW010000014.1 GCA_937951415.1 uncultured Chitinophagales bacterium
CCCAAAGAGCGGAAACACCCGCAGAAATCGCCGCGTACAATGGTGCGTGTGAAGAACCTACTACACGAACCGTTGCCGTAGAGCAGTTTTGCTCGTGATCTGCGTGTAAAATCAACAGTTTGTCCATTGCTCTGGCAATCACTGGATCTACTTCCCCGTCGTTGGTAGGCAAACCAAAGAACATGTTCAAGAAGTTGGTCACGTAGTTCATCGAGTTGTTCGGATATACTACTGGATGCCCTTGCGATCGCTTGTAGATCCAAGAAACCATCGTCGGCATTTTCGCCAACAAACGAACGATCGTTTTGTCCACTTCAGCAGGTCCACGATGTGGATCTAAAGATTCTGGATAGAAAGCTGCCAAGGAACAGATTAGAGAAGACAATTGCCCCATCGGGTGCGAACGCTCCGGATATGCATCCAAAAAGCGCTTGATGTCTTCGTGCACCAAAGTGTGGTTGGTAATGCTTGTCGTGAACTCAGCGTATTCGCTTTTGCTTGGTAATTCACCATTTATTAGCAAATAAGCCACCTCCAAGAAAGAGGATTTTTCCACCAGCTGCTCAATCGGATAACCGCCGTACCGTAAGATTCCCTTCTCCCCGTCCAGGAAAGTAATTCCACTGCTGGTAGAACCTGTGTTTTTGAATCCGATATCTAGGGTTGTGTAGCCACCAGTAGCAGCACGCAATTTAGAAATATCGATTCCCTTTTCGTTCTCACTTCCTGTGATGATTGGGAGTTCATATTCTTGCCCTCCTAAGATGAGCTTGCCTGTTTCCGACATCTTTTATTGAACTGTTTAGATTACTGATTTAGAGTTGCAAATTTACGATAATTCAAGCAGATGTACCTAATTAACAGGGCGGCCTGAGCGAATAGTTGCCCTCGGAAAGACTAATATCTTTTTTCCCAGTTGCGTTGATCCGCTCCCCACATCATCTTCATTCGAATATTGTGCAAGAAACTGTAGTCATTCAATCGCAACATTTGAAATTTGAACTTGGCTTTTTTAACACTCAAACGGTAGAGCGCATCGAAGGTATCATAGCGTGAATCCATGCTCGACAAGAACTTGTCACTCCTACCCGTCACCTCAAAAGAGATTTTCTTATCGTCTGAAATCACTAGCGGACGTACCGTCAAATTGTGTGGAGCTACGGGTGTAATCACAAAACTCGAAGAGCCCGGATGCAAAATAGGTCCTCCACAACTTAGCGAATAACCTGTCGATCCCGTAGGTGTTGCAATGATAAGTCCATCGGCCCAATAGGAATTCAAATACACATCATCCACAAAAGTGTGCACCGTTATCATGGATGAAGATTCCTTCTTTAAAATGGTAAACTCATTTAAGGCAAAGGGCGATTCTTCAAAAAGGGCGGGCGAAGAATCTAATTGCAAGACGGTCCTTCCATCCAAATGAAAGTTACCTTCTGCAATCATTCTCAAGGCAATTTGCACCTCTCCTTTTCCGGCACTTGTCAAAAAACCTAAGCGACCCGTATTTATTCCCATCACGGGAATTTGCGTATTTCGCAACATGGAAACGGTATCGAGAATGGTTCCGTCCCCTCCAATGGTAAAAAGCACTTCAATTTTATCAGCGATTTTCTCTCCATCGGGAAGCACCAGCATTTCTGGCAGCTCGTCTAAATTCTCTTTTAAACAAGCATAATATTTTTCTTGAACATACAAGGGACTGAAGGTTTTTGCCATTTCAAAAACAACCGCCTTAACAAAGGTTCGATCATCTTCAGCAATAGTTCGTCCGTATAATCCGGCTCTCATGATTAGCGTTTTTTCCAGTAATCCCAAGTCACGTTAAAGTGTAAATATATACCTTTTTCTCCTCGGCCATTGACTGTAAAATCAAGGGTCATTAACATGTCGTAAAAGGTATATAAATCCAAACCAATGCCTGTCCCTCTCAAGAGCTTTCCATTAAGTGGATTATCCAAATCTTCTTCCATTTCCGTCCACCCCATTTCATGGTGAATTTTCACAAAAAGCTTTAGAGGAATAGTGGCAAATTCATCTTGGCCCAACAATGGATTATCGAATTTCAAATCTAGCAATTGATACCTCAAGACCAATTTCCCTAAAGCAAAATGATTGGCATCTACCACATAATATTCATATCCTCGAACAAAATTCTCTAAAAATCCAACTCGACTTCTATTAAAATAAGGCACAGTTCCGTTCAATAAAAAGCGCCCTTTCATATTTATTCCCGCATAAAATTTGGGTGCTAATTTTTGATACTTAGAGAAAGCTATATCAGAAAATAAAACATCCAAATCATCAAAAAGTCCTAGCCCCCACTTTTGAAGCCTCGAACGAAAATAATATCCATTCAAAGGAAATCGATGAACATCTCTACGATCTACCTCAAAAGAATATTCTAAAGCCACGTACTTTTGTTGTGTTCTACCTTCACCATAGAAATCCGAATTTTCGGATACAATATTTTCTGTAATCGAATTTCGATGATAAAAAGCAGAGAGGTAATGCGCGTTTGTAATCTCCTTCCGTCTAGAAATGGTAAAACCACTACTAAATCGATTATTACTAAAACCGTCATTCCGAATAAATTGCCATTTATTATCCAATGTATTCGCTCCTAATTCTCGATCGGCATAATAATGCGTAGACAAACTCAGACCGTATATTTTCTTTTTATCAATAAATGGGAAATTATAGTCGAATAATACTTTCCTATTGTAGCCCCACCTAAAACCCAAACTTAAAGTTTCGTTTCGTCCACGCATATTATAACGCAATAAGCTGAAACCGTATTTAGTTCTCGACCAATCTCTATTTTGTTCTGTCCACCAAACATTAAAATTTCGATCTGCCAATTCAAAAACGGGTATTACAAACCAATACCAGCGTTCAATTAATTCAATGCGAATCGCGGTTCTGTTTTCCCTGGAATTTGTTCCTAAAAGAATACGCACCTCATTAAAAAGTGCAGTATTGTAAACAAAACTTTCGTTTTGCTTCAAACGCTCCTTGACATTTTCCAGCAGAAGCGTATCCCCTACTTGAAAATCGAGTTCCCTTAGAATCGTTTTTGTCTTTGTTTTTTTTGCTCCTTCTACCAGTATTTCCTCTACAATAATAAAAGCCTCCGATTGCGCTGAAACTTCTAGGGAAAAAACGAAAAATAAAACAAAAAACGCAAGGAAGGTATAAACCTTCACTTGAGGTCTCTTATTTATTAACAAACGATATCTAGGAAAGTCGATAGGGAACATCCGTTTGACTTAAGCGTCAAATAAAGAAGTATGGTGCTAAATATTTAGATAGCTCATCAGCGCGTCGAGTCGTTCTTGAAGCAACTCTGGGTCTTCGGTTTCTTGATAGACTGCTCGAACCGTATAATTGTATCTTTCGAAAGTGGCGATGATTCCTTCTACTTCGAGTTTACTTATTTTCAGCGTAACTGTCAGTTTTTCCGTGTCGCTTGAACTTACAGAAATAAAAGAGGCCAAAATTGTCGCGTTATTGGATTCAATAATTTGCGCAATTTCTACTAGGGAATAGTCTCTCGATTTCATCTCAAGAACAATTACACCTCCTGGATCTTGAAAGGCATTAGTGGTGGCAAAATAGTGCAGTATGCTTTCACTATTTATTACTCCAATATAATTATCCTTATCGTCAACTACCGCAATGGCTCCTAGCTTGGCATGGTGCATTTTCTTCACGATGTCGTAAACCAGTTCGAACTCGCGCACTCGCTCTACTGTGTCATCGAAGTCGAGTGAAGACAACAAAAGCTGAGGGTTTTCCATATCGAGGATATCGAACTCGGAAACCATTCCTACAAACTTTTTACCTGAGACTACTGGGAAGTCCGGTAGATGAAACTCTCCCATCCAGCTAAGGGCCTTTACGCCGTTATCTGTATCCTTCAAGGGAGGAACCAATTTACTTATGAGACTTCTCGCAATCACAACTATTTATTTAACGGCAATTTCGTCAAGAAGTTCTTCAATAATTCATTGAATTTTTTCGGTTGCTCCATCATAGGCGCATGTCCGCATTTATCAATAAAAAACAGTTCTGAATCTTTGATATGCTCGTGAAAATCTTCTCCTACAAAAGGCGGCGTAATAATATCATCATTACCCCAAATCAGGAGGGTTGGTATTTTTATTTTTGACAAATGTTCACTTAAGTTATTTCTAACGGCACTCTTCGCCATTGCAATTACTCGAATCACTTTTTCGCGGTTGTTTACAATGCCAAAAACTTCGTCTACTAATTCTTTGGTCGCAAATTCAGGGTCGTAAAAAGTGCAAGCTGTTTTTTCGTGAATAAATTCGCGATTACCTCTTTTTGGGAAAGTGTCTCCTAAGGTATTTTCAAATAATCCCGAGCTGCCGGTCAGCACCATCGCTTCCATGCGACCAGGAAAAGTGAGTTGATACAATAGCGCCAAATGACCGCCTAAAGAATTTCCAACCGATATAAAAGACTTGATTCCTTTAAACTCAACAAACTTGTGAGCAAATTCCACTAAGCTGGGCAAATTGGTTTGTTTAACCGGTAAATCGTAAAGTGGCAACATGGGAATAAGCACTCTGTGATTTTGCGAAAATTCGCCAATTAAATCGGAAAAATTACTCAGGGCGCCGAACAGCCCGTGAAACAATAGGATTGTTTTTCCCTTACCTACTTCGAGGTACCTAAATCCTCCCTCTTCTTGAAGTTCGAGCTGCTGCATAGACTATGTGGTTACTTAACAAAAGTACAGATTAGTTTCTCGTAAATGGTCAACTAAAGTGGCAATATGCCGACGAGCTATCGAATTAATGTAATATTGCCTTTTTCGAATCTAAACTTGCCTTCATTGTCAATGGCTTCAATCCAATACAGGTAAACGCCTAATTCTTGTGGTTTTTCTTTGTAGGTTCCGTCCCATTTCTCAAATCTTGGATCGGCATCGAATATTTTCTCTCCCCATCGATTAAAGATAACCACACGCATTTCGGGAAGTCCTATCGCAAAGGAACCCCATTCTTCATTGATCCCATCACCATTGGGGGAAAAGGCGCCTGGAATCATAAAATCAAAATCTATATAATAGGACTCGCAGTACACATCATCGCAGGGAGATCCTGGATTGCTCACCGTCAAACAGACTTCTACTGAATCCAAGAGTGTAAAGGCGTGCATGGGCTCAAACTCCGTAGAACTGGCTTCCCCCGAGAAGTCCCAGAAGTAATCCATGCCCGGTGTACTCAAGTTATCAAAGGAAAGCGGTTGACCTACGAACAAATCGGTGGCAGGTGAAGCTTCAAACAAAGCATTTGGCTGAAGAAATACTTGCACTTGTGCATAGGCAGTATCAGCTAGGTTGCAGGCATTTTCGTCACTGGCAATCAATACTATATCGTAGATTCCGGGCGTATCGTATTCGTGGGTAACCGTAGGGCCTTCTCCAAAAGTTCCATCTCCAAAATCCCATAGATACTCAGCTGCTTGGCTTTCTGTACTAAATATTTCGGTGATACTCGTACAAGCTGTATCGTTCAATTCCATCTCTAAATCGATATAGAAGCTCTCTGGAATCGTAATGGTTTGCACCAACGAATCGGGCAGACAAGGTGACGGACCCGAAACCATCAAACTGATGTCAAAATCTCCAAAGTCGCTGTATTCGTAAGTTGGCTCGAAACCTTCTAGGATGGTTCCATCACCCATGTCCCATGTAAAAGTGTAATCGCTAATATCGTCCTCTACAATCGAGTTATTCGTAATGGTTACGATAGGCGGCACACAAGCCGGTGGTTCCGTTACGGTGTAACTAATGGTTGGATTAAAGAAAATCGTTACTTGGGTAGTTGCCGTATCCGATAGATTACATGCGGTAGAATCAATGGCGATTAACTCTATATCGTAGGTTCCTACTTCGTCAAAGACATGCGTAACTTCTTGCCCAGAACCTGTTTCACCATCCCCAAAATCCCAGATATATTGTTGCGCTGTTTCTGTTACTGAAAAGACTTGCTCTATGGTAGTACAGCCATCTATCGCTGGAGGTAATTCCAATTCGACTAGGGGCGGCTCGGGAATCACTACTTCTACTTCCGCGGTATTTCCTGTAAAACATGGAGGTGGACCATCTACTACTAATACCGCGGTATAGCTTCCAGGACCGGGGTATTCATGTGTAGGCTCAAATGCCTCTACCGGTGGACTGCCATCGCCGAAATCCCAAGTAAAGGTGTAGAGCGCAATATCTCCTTCTATGACTGTATTGTTCGTAAAAGGGACTTCATACGGCCCACAGACGGGCGGGGCCTCAATTTCGAAACCTGTGGACAGTTGCCGAGGGTCAAAATCAAATTTGATCACACCCAGGTTACAGTTGTTAGCTAGGTTCACATTAGACCAAGCTCCTGGTGTTGTCGGAAAATTGGAAGAACCCTGACATCCTGCACAAACTGCTTGATAGATGGTTCCGTCCTTACTAAAACGACTTGTTCCTCCATCCACATGTTCATCATCTCCATTTGCTCCAAAATAACTGGCGTACAATAGGCTTTCTAGGTCCTTATTAAAAACAATAAAATAGAAATCACTACCGTCACTGGCAGATTGGAAAGCATCTGCTGTTACCGGCAATCCAAGGGTGTTACCAATGATAGGATTGTGTCCCCTATTTGTTTCTCCTCCCCAACCACTGATATAAATTCGATCACAAACATCTACCAATAAGGCAGAAGGAGCAATATTAATTTGACCACCCGCTCCAAAAACGGTGGAGATAATGGTATTACTTAATGTTGCATTCAATTGATGGACAAATTGGCGTCCACCACTATTACTGTAAACTGCTCCATTCACTTCATAAGAACCTAGTGATTGCCCTACCACGTAAACGTCTTGATTTTCATCTACATCGATCAAGAAAGTCTGATCATAACTAGTGGTCCCCAAGAAAGTACCGTTGATAATGCCAGAACCATCATTGTTTACCCGCAAGACAAATCCATCTGCAGTACCGCCTTGATAACTTGGATTTAATCCTCCAGCTCCTACTGGGAAGTCAGCACTTTCCGTTCCTCCACAAGTGTAGAGGTCTCCTACTTCATTTATTTTAACAGAATAAATGGCATCATCATCTGATCCTCCGATGTACGACCACCAGGTAATTGCTTCGAGGCCGGGCGTAAATTTGGCAAGTATACCTTCCTGCCCGCCTGCACTTCCTTGAATGGCTGGAGCTCCGTAAATACTCGAATTCTGAATGTCGGTGGAAACGGTACAGCCACCTATGTAAATATTATTGTCATCATCAACGATCACTTCTCCTCTAGTCACATCCCCATAATTAAAACGGAGCGAATTCGTACTGGTCTCATTTACTCCATCATTGCCCGAACCTCCAAAGTAAGTGGAGCCTTGCAAGCTTCCTCCATTTTCATCCAGTACAGTAATCGCATAATCGGAGCCATTGAGATACTCCAATCCAGCTTGTGGGACCGACACCAAACTTCCGCCTCTGTGATTTTGACCAAAAGCGACACTGGTTGTTGGGAAATTCAAGGAACCGGTGGTTCCCAAAATCACCAAATCATTGTTCTTATTTATTATTAAAGAATGCGGTGTTTCTCCTCCAGAACCTCCTATGTAAGTGGAGTAAACCAAGGATGTACCATCTGGCTTAAACTTCGTTATTCCCCAGTCTGTATTGCCTCCATTGAACGAGGCATCATAGGGATCAAATTCTCCTACTGTGGTTGGATAACCGCTGGCAAAAACCAAACTCCCTCCATACAAATGCCCATCATCGTCGTTTGCTGCCGTAAATCCAAAGGAATCAGCTGTTGATCCTACGTAAGAAGAAAAGACCAAAGTTGGATCAATAATTAGTTCGTGTTTTGGATCAAAACCTTCCGGCAATTCAAAATGTACTCTGTCTCCTTTTAATACAAAGTGACAAGCAACTTCTTGTTCCTTCCCATTTATTAACTGATAAGCATAAGGCGCTAGCTCTGTTAACTGCCCTGTAGCCAGCTGCAGCACCAGGTTTCCTTGCTCAAGCGAAAGCTTGTTCATGCCTTCAAAGCGCAAATCAATATCGTCGGGGTTTCCACCTTCACGAACAATGAAATCGTACTTGGGATTATTGAACTTACTGTAGACCGACATATCGATGCAATCGTAGAGGTCTTCGTAATGCACTATTTGATATTGCTGTACAAACGAGGCCCATTTATTCGGGTCATTCCCCAAGAAATAATTCACGTAATCTTCTCTCGGGTAGTTTGCCGAAACATGCGGTTTGTCATTCGCATCTTCGAACCACATTCTAAAGACATGACCGATGGCCTTCTCATCGGAGCGTTGCGCCCCGTGATTGTGTGGACGGTTGATCATTTGATAGGTCCAGCGGTTCGATTCGAGGTACAGAATATTGTTCCCGATGGGAGCTTCATAGAGCACCTGATCAGGTCGTTGTCCTTTGTTTTCAATAAATGCCAGCTCTGGATGAGACAAATCTGCATCATCGTGCGCCCAAATTGCTTGGGAACAAAGACTTACAAGTAATATGGTGAAGGCTAATCGAATCATTCTTTATGGCGAATCCTTGAAACTGCGTCTTTTACGCTATAAATTTAACACAAAGGCAAACGTCTGTGTTGCGTAAATATAGACGTACAAAAAGTGCTTAAGCTTAATAAACACGAACTGTTCCTTTATCTTAAGAACGTAAAAGTGGGACGTTTGCTGCTTTGCTGAAGATACAACTCCTTTCAAAAGAACGACAAATGACAAATTTATTACTTCTTTGCCTTTGCATTCTAAGTTTTGTCGGGGGACCAAAGGAATCTCCTTACCTCGTGAGTACGGATTTTGAAGGGAAAGTCGTCAGTGGATCGATTGAAGCACTTATCGAGGAAGTTCAAGCGGGCAAAGCCATTCGAGTGGGCTGGAAGCTAGATTTTGACGGAGATCAAGTAGCCGATCTAGAACACTGGGTGAACGCCGATTTTTTGACCGTCATGGAAGGTCATGTTTTTCATCAAATCACACCCATTTATCGTCAAATCCCAAAGAGTGAAATCCCGCAGATTGAAATCGTAAATTCTCCTATGCAGTGGACCGGTATTATCGGCACAAATGGGAAGTTAGTGCACCGTTACCTCCTAGAAGATATAGACAGTATTGAGGATGAATTTGTAAGAAATCAAATGCGTGCTCGCTGTGAGATCAAGGAAAGAATTGTGGCTACTATGTGGGTTTTGCAATAAATACGAGTGCTTAAACCGGCGTCGAGTGTATCATGTCAATAAAAAACGATCATTCATCACGGCAAGATGGTTTGAAACCCATCGCTGATATATAATCGAATTGTCTAACTATGCTATTATGAGTTTTCCCTAGGTTTATCCCATATTCACTGATAGATTACCCCCTAATGCTTTAATCACTTTTTGAATTGTTTCAAATTGAGGCTTAGAACCTTTTGCTAAGGCTTTATACAAACTTGGCCGACTCATTCCTGTTTCAGATGCAATCCTTGTCATTCCTTTTGCCTTCGCTATATGCCCTATTGCTGCTATTAGGTCTTCTGTATTTCCTTCTTCTAAAGCATTATTAAGGTACTCTTCAATCATCACCTCATCATCCAGATATTCTGCAATATCAAATTTTGATACTTTTACTTTAGCCATAATTTATTTTTGTTCTTTGTATAATTTCAATATTGCTTGAGCCCTTTTCAAATCTCTCGATTGGCTTGTCTTTATTCCACCATTGATCAGTAATATTACTTTTCCACCCTGCTGACTTAGATATAATCTATATCCTTTTGCATAGTGAATTCTTAATTCTCGAATTTCTCCTCCTACCGATTCGCAGTCTCCGAAATGCCCTACTTCTTCTATCCGCTGTATTCTTAGCAGTATTTTCGCTACTGCTCTTTTATCTCTTAGCTTCCTTAACCATTTGTCGAATACGTCTGTTTTTAGTATTTCATACACCAATCAAATGTATTCACTTGGATACAAAATGTCAATATGTGATAAGAGAAATTGCAAGTTGACATTTTTAATTCCGCTGAGTAAGAACAATCTTATAAAAGTAAAAAGGGAAGCCCGATTGAGCTTCCCTTCTTTTGTGTTTATTTATTAAGCCAAAAAAGACTTAAGTACGTGTTGCTTACTCGCCTGGGAATGAAAATCCAGGAGCTGGCAAGAAGTGTCCAGGGTGGAATCCTGGGCTTCGTTGTGTTGGCTTAATATCACCGAAACGTTTATGCGATGAAATTCGGCTCTTTCCTCTCCACAAGAATAGCGCTGGAGCCTCTTCGAACATGATGTCTTGCCAACGGTGGTACAAAGCTGTTTGCTCTTCTTTGGTAACAGCTGTTGCGATTTTCTCAATCAACTCATCAGTTTCAGCATTTCCGAATCCTCCATAGTTTGAGCCTCCATTGTAAGACTCTGTGTGCCACAACTGCTTAGGATCACTAGGGCGTGGGTCCATGGTCCAAGCACCTAACCACATTTCAAGGCTGTGCGCCTTCAATCTTTCTAGCATCACTGACCACTCCAATGGATCGGCTTCTACTTTTATTCCTGCCTTTTTCCAAGCTTCCTGGAATGCTAAAATCCAGTTTTTACCCGTAGTACTTCCTGAAGGGTAACTGATGGCAATAGAGAAATCTACGAGCTTGCCGTCTATTCTTCTGTCCAAAACTCCATTCCCATCTTCATCTCCCCAACCAGCTTCCGCTAGCAATGCTTTTGCTTTTTCAACATCGTACTCACGTCGCGGAATTTCTTTAAAAATATGGCTACCCATTGCTGGCAAAACACCGTGCGAAATAGGAATACTTACACCATAATTCAATTGGTCAATCAACTCCTTGATGTCTACTAAGTGATCAATTGCCTTTCTCGTTTTCTTATCGGTCAACTTAGGATTTCTCAAGTTGTATCCCATATAAGTGTAAGAAATAGAAGGCACCTCGGTGCGGTTAAAGTTTGCGCTGTACTTCTTTGATTTAGGCAACTCTAACCAATCTTTCATCGAGATATCCGTCAAAACGTCCAATTTTCCAGACTTTGTAGCTGTAATGGCTGTTGTTGGATCATTCACAATTTCAAAAACTACCTTGGCTGGTCCTTCGTCGAAGAACATATTGGTTCCTTTTAAAGAATTACCCCACCAATCTGCCTTTCTTTCTAGCACTAATCGTTGACCAGTATCCCAACGCTTCAATTTATAAGCACCGCCACCACTTACTTTTTCTGGTTCTCTATTAAAATCCGTATGATTAAAGTGATTCGCAAAAGCGAGATTCTCAGGACTTTCTATCACTTTGTTGTTCAAATTCGCAATGTCGGCGAAGCTTACTTTATCGCTTAAGCCATCGGCATCATAAAAGTGCTTCGGCATAATGGTAGTTTCATAACCAGTAACATGATCTGCTAGAAAGTAAACTTTATCACAAATGAAAGTGAATTTCTGAGGGTTTTCTGGATCCTCACGAATGTCTTTGATAAACTCCAAATAAGGACGGATGTTCGCCGCATTCACTTTAGGGTTTTTGGCTGCTTTGATGCTAAAGATAACGTCATCAACTGTTACTGGCTTTCCATCGTCCCATTTTGCTTCTTTACGCAACTCGTAAGTGATCTCTAATCCTTTGTCATCGTTTACCTTTTTCACTTCTGGTAAACCTGTTACTAAGAATGGTGTTAACTCCAAAGTAGCATGATCGTACTCTAATAAACGAGTGTTTACAAGTCTACTGACTTCTCTAGAAGGAGCACCTGTTGTATTAATAGGATGGACCCCTTGAGGGTCAGCAGTAAAACGTACAACAACTTTGTCTTCAAAGACTTTTGAGCCATCTGCGGAATCGGAGCCACCCGATCCACATGAGCTTGCAAGCACCATGAAGAGCATTATTGTTGCACAAGCCCAAAGGCCATGTGCGAAGCGATTTTTCATGTTTTTATTTATTTATGATAAAATATTTTCCAGTTTTCTGATACCAATCTAGACAGTCGTGTAATTTGAATTGGAATGGTACTTATGCACGAATTTAGGAAAAGCAGTTTATATATCAGGGAGTGACTCAAAGGAAACAAGAAATATGGGCAAGAGAGTACTAATAAGCGGTGGAACAGGGCTATTGGGGCAGTCTGTTCAAAGGTTGTTATTGAGAAAGGGCTATGAACTAGCCATTCTCAGTCGATCAAAACCATCAATTGAAGGTGTTTCTGCATTTCAATGGGATGTCGACGCAGGAAGTATTGACAAAGAGGCTTTGCATGGTGTTGATCATGTGGTCCATTTGGCAGGAGCATCCATTGCCGATCGACCGTGGAGCGAGGCCCGTAAAAAGGTGATCGTCGACAGCCGGGTGAAATCGGCAGCGCTCTTGCTTCAAGCAATAAAAGCGCAAGAAGAAAAACCGCGCAGTTTTATTTCTGCTTCAGCTATTGGCTATTATGGGCATGATGAAGAAAAGCTTTTCACCGAAGAAGATGTTCCTTCGGATTGCTTTTTGGGAGAAACTTGTCGCCTTTGGGAAGCGGCAAGTGATGAAATAGAAGCCTTGGGCATACGACGCGTTATTACCCGCATCAGCATCATTCTGGCGAAAGAGGGCGGTGCCCTACCCAAGATGGTACTGCCTGCTCGATTCGGATTGGGCAGCTACTTCGGATCTGGAAAACAATGGTATTCTTGGATTCATTTAAAAGACATGGCTGCCATGATCGTCGCTGCCATCGAAAATGAGGAAATGCGTGGCGTATATAATGCCGCTTCTCCTGATGTACGACCTAATAAAGTCCTACAAAAAGCGATTGCTAAAGCCCTTGGTCGACCTTTTATTCCTTTACCAGCTCCTGCTTTTGTGCTAAAAACCGCTATGGGTGAGATGTCGAGTATTTTATTAAACTCTACCAAAGTTTCGGCTTCTAAAGTAATAGACAGCGGTTTTGAGTTCCAGTTTCCACAGCTGGAGGATGCTTTGGCAGATATTCTTTCCTAAGATTTTGTGTGCTGCTTGTTCTGGGAATCTGTCTTGAACAGGATTTATAAGATGTAACAAGATATTCAAGATGGAGGCGAGTGAGCATTGACGGCTGACTGCTTGATTTTTGGCAGCTCTGCACCTGCCACGATTGTAATTTATGAGTCCAGTTTATCAACTGCTTGAGTGGCTCTGATCTTGTGCATCTTTTTTCATCTTGAAAATCGTGTTCTGCCTTACACCTTGATTGGAGGAGAGACTTTGAGGGTTCGTGGGTGGCAGCTTGATCTTGCTGCTTGATCTTTGACGCTAGTCTTTTAATTGGAAGTTGAGGAAAAGCATAGAGCTGAGCAAAAGCAATCCCACTGCCTGATGTGCTACGCCGAAAAATACTGGGATTCCGTTGGTAGAGTTAAGTAAAACCAATATTCCCAAAACCACCTGTATGACCAAAAGAGCGGGAAGGCTTGGAAGTGTTTTTGCAAAAAGCGAATCCCCTGAAAATTTTCTTGCTTTCCAGAAATACCACATCAAAATCGCAAACAAGAGGTAAGCGGTTCCACGATGCATAAACTGAATCATGGTAATGTTCTCCAAGAAGTTCATAAAGAGTGGAGAGCGACTAAATAGATTCTCGGGTATCATTTGTCCGTTCATATCGGGCCAAGAAGGATAATGAACTGCTGCTCTTAATCCAGACATAAAACCACCCAACATTATCTGAAAAATAATCAGTGCTGTGATCCACCAAGCCGTCTTTTTCAATCCCGTTTGTTGCAATTTACTTTCCTCGGGAACGAGCATTTGCACTGCAAACCAAAGTATGTAAGCAAAGAGAAATATGGCGAGCAGCAAATGCGCAGTGAGCCGGTAATGGCTGACGTAGGGATTATCAATGAGTCCGCTTTTAACCATAAACCAACCCAACAAGCCTTGGAGGGCATAGAGCACTAAGAGGGTGATGAATCGCATCACATTTTTTCGATCCATCTTGTGCCGAAAAAGGTAATACAGAAAGATTCCAAAAAGGAGCACAAAACCCCAGCGGCCCCAGAATCGGTGAAACCATTCCCAGAAGTAGATGTACTTGAATTCGGAAAGGGTCATGAGGTGATTGAGCTTGATAAACTGTGGGGTTTCCTTGTATTTATCGAACTCGATGTTCCATGAATCGGCCGACATAGGCGGCAACGAACCTGTAACGATGTCCCATTTTGTGATGGACAATCCCGAGCCAGTGAGCCGAGTTGTTCCGCCAATCATTACTTGAATGAGGACCACTACTAAGGTGAAAATGAGGGCGTAGCCGAGAGAACGTTGAGCCTGCTTTGTCATGAATCTATTTCCTGCGTAAATATAGAACAGGGAGCTTCGAGATATGTTTGCAAGAAAATAAAAATATCTTTCTTCTAGTAATAAATGCGAACAGCTAGTTTCCATTGGCGGCGTCATTTATTACTTTTCCTTACTAATTTTGTAAAAAAGACTTATGCGTATTTGTCTCGCACTTTCAATTGTGCTACTTAGCTTTCTAGCTTGTCAGTCGCCAGATGAAGCTGCAAAAGGCAGTTCTTCAGAAAAGTTTATCGCTCCTGGAAATCGTGCAATCACAGAATCGGAAGCCATTCAACTGGCCGAGCAATACTTGTACGAGAAGGGCTACACGGATGTGATCCCTGAAAGTCTGACCCTGGAGAATGCCAATTTGGGAACGGATGAATTTGCGACCAGTTTGGAAGGAGTCATCAAATTGCGCAGAAATACTTTGGAACCAAAGGCTTTGGAAGCGCGCTTGTACAAGAAAAAAACGCGTTGGGCTGTTGGTTTTGAATACATCAACAAGGAGGACAATATTGGTCGCTGTGTTTCGATGGATACTTTGGGTGCGAATATAAAAGTCTTAGAAGGACAGTTGCGTTTGGATTGGTTGTACAATGATCAACCGCAGGCGGTTCGCTATTTGGAGCAAGAGGCCGACGAGCAAGCCAATTGATTTACGCTTCCAAATTCTTATTTAATTCGCGGACTCAGCGAATTTTGAAGCTGACCGTTTTGGGTCTTTTCGTTCCACCTTCTTCTAAAATCAAGGCTTCTGCATCTGGAAGTTCAAAAACTTCCTTCATATTTCGAATAGCACCTGCAGGAATTTTGGCCTGTATGCATGCTTGAATAAATGTTGCCCTTTCCCAAGCATTTATTCCTTTCTCTAGATGTTGTGCTAATTCTAGTCGATTTTCGACACGCTTTTTATTAGTGGCATATTTTTCTTCTAGTAATAAATGTTGGAGCTGCAATAATTGGAGGAGTTGTTCGAATTGCCGATCGCTGCCGATGGCTAACACCACTCTTTTCCCATCGGCGCAAACGAACTGTTCGCCGTAAGGGGCGATATTGGGATGAAGACTCCCCATGCGTTGGGGAATGTGCTTTGCCATTAGCCAATTGGTGGCTTGATTGGCTAAGCTTCCTACGGCAGCATCAAAAAGTGAGCAGGTAATATCGGCTCCTTTCCCTGTTTTTGCTCTTTGGTAGAGTGCCAACAAAATGCCTTCTTTCAATTGATGCGCCGATAGAATGTCTATGAGGGCTACGGGCATTTTAACGGGCGGATCATCGGGAAGACCATTCATTCCCATAAAGCCAGACTCAGCTTGCAAGACCACATCATAGGCTATTCGTTCGCTGTTTTCACCGAAGCCCGTAAGGCTGGCATAGATCAATGAAGGGTTGATCGCTTTTAAATGCTCGTAACTCAATTCAAACTTTTCCGCATCTCCGAACTTAAAATTATGAATGAGAATATCTGCCTTTTCGATCCATTCCAGTAGTGCTTTACGGTCTTTCCCTACATCGAGAAATACCACTTCTTTCCCATAATTGCAAGAAGAATAATAAGCCGATTGTTCCTCTTCTTTTTCGCTGGGTAACTTCCATTGCCGCGTGATGTCTCCACCTGTTTTGGGGTTTTCAATTTTTATTACTCTGGCCCCTAATTCTGCGAAAAACATACCGACGGTTGGACCAGCAAGCACGCTTGCCAATTCGATGACTAGGAGGTCTTTCAGTATTTTATTTTGCATACTTAAAATTCATAATTATAAGAAAACTAAAAGCAAATGACATCGACTATTTATTTTCGTTTTTTCTTTCTTTTTCTAGAAACCTTGTCAATCCGGCGATGTAAGCGTTCGCGCATTTTCTCAAAACCTGTGGCACACTCTATAATGGGAATTGCTTCTTCTAGCTTTCCCAAGTCTATGAGCGCTTCCGACATGCGCAATCTGTAAAATTCACGGAAAGGTTCTAATGCGATGGCTTTTTGATAATTTAAAAGTGCTTCTTCAAAGTGCTTCTCCTTTCTTAAAATATTTGCCAAATAAAAATAGCAAGCTGCTGAATAAGGATTCTCTTTTATTCCCTGCAAACAAGCTTCTTTGGCCTGCTCATAATTTTTAAGATTCCAATGTGCGAATGCAAAATAAAAAACTTGAGGCTGCTCGTGCTTGGTCAAGGTACTCATATAATTCAAGCCACTTTCTTGAACTTCTACAATTTCATCCCACTTTTTATCGCTACTCAATTGTGCCAAATCAGTATTAATATTCTCCGCATTTACCCATTGTATACTAAAGTATAGTGCGGCAGAAGCCAAAATTAATAAGCAAATACCTAAACTCTTTTCTTGATATAATTTGCCTACTGACTTCTTGCTATTTATTTCCTGTGGAAAAAACAAACCCATCAATAGAAAGGCTATAAAACTTTCATCAAAATATCCTCTCGGTGCGTACAAAATGGAAAACATTGCCAGTCCGAAGGCAAGCATGAAAGCATACAAGCGACTGTTATCATTTCCTTTCGCAAAGGAGGGTAAACAATAAAACAGCATGCTAGCAATAAATAGCAAAAAAAGGAGCAAGGATGGAATTCCTGTTTCCCCAGCTATTTTGAGGTAATCATTGTGTGGATTTCGAAAGCGCTTCTCTAGAAATTCTTGATTTTCATCGGCAACCTCAACACCATCGATCGCAAGAGACCATGTACCTGCTCCAGCGCCTAAAATTGGTACTGTTTGAATTTGCTCTACAGAGCTCGACCACCAAAAAACTCTCTGTGTAAAAGAGCGAGAATTCATCCAAACCGCTGGGTCGTAGCGATTTCCAAAACTGTCCCAAGTTTGTATTATTAATAAAAATAGCAAGGGAACGCCTACCATTATTGATCGCAAGATTACTTTTCTAGTCAAATTCCCTTTCGCCCTAATCATGAGCAAAATGCATATGACAGTTACCACTGTAACAAGGCGGGAATGTGAAAAGAGAATAGTAAAAAAAAGCAGCAAGGGTAAAGCGTAGAAAAAGAGTCTATACTTCCAAGCCTTTAATTCACTAGCGATCCCCCAAGAAGCGACCAGTAAGAAAAAGCAATAAATACTTAACAAGTTCCTATGCCCAGGAATTCCATTAAGCATTAAAAAATAGCCGCCTTCTAACTGGGTAAATCCATTGTAGGCTTCCCCAATAGCATCGCTTACAAAAATACTTACCAAGAAAAAGACAACAATAGCAGCTGCATAATAAGCTTCCCTTTTCCATTTCTGAACTATTATTTGAGCATAGAAAAAGGCAATTACGCACAAGCATAGTTGAAGACTGTATTGAAGGGTCCAACCAACATTTATTGTCCAATAAACAGAAGCCACATTTATTGATAAAAAAAGCAGCAGTAGAAAAGCGGGGACTCTAAATTTCTTGAGCTTTAAAGAAGGCTTGGTAAAAAACAGAACTACTCCGTTGAGCAAAAAGAAAAACGCCAATAATGCCATTCTTACAGGCTCAGACTGAAAACCCCATTGTGGCGCAAGAGATGAGCTCAAAAAAAGCAGCGGCAAAAAAAAGAAAAGACAGAGCAAGCCCATCTTCCAAATATTTATGCTGTTCACTTCTTTGTCCATCTTCTTCTAAAATAAGCCCTCTCTCCGTAAAATTTCGAGAACTCCACACATTGTATAGAATGATTTGGTATAAGTTCGGGAAGTGACAGTCGTACAATGCTTACGGTAATGAATAGCTGTATCTTTGCGAAAATTTTGAACATTGATTTCAATCGTCATACCTGTATACAGAGCTGCAAAGACTTTGCCCGAACTGGAACGAAGACTAAGAAATGCAATGCAGTCCAATGGGCTTTCTTACGAGCTGATTTTAGTCAATGATGGCAGCCCCGACAATAGTTGGGAGGCTTTGGTGGAACTGTCGAAACAGCAAGCAAACATCGTTGCGATTAATTTGGGGAAAAACTATGGGCAACACAATGCTTTGGTGTGTGGACTAAGTGCGGTTCAAGGCGATTTTGTGGTGACCATGGACGATGATCTTCAACATGCTCCTGAAGAAATTCCAAGATTGGTGTCGCGATTGAATAAAGAGGTGGATGTCGTATTGGCTTCATGGAAGTCGAAAAAGCACGGAAAAGTGCAAAACGCTGGCAGCCGTTTTATGACTTGGTTGACGAATCGGATTTTTGCTTCGAAAAAGCAGCTTCAATTTTCGGCTTTTCGAGTCATTCGCAGACAGGTTGTGGATGAAATGATACAAATGCATACGCAATTTCCATTCATTGATGGAATGATCATGCAAATCACTGATAAGATTGTCAATGTTGAAATTGAGCACCAAGAACGAAAGCATGGTTCTTCTAATTACAGCTATTCGAAGCTTGTATCTCTTGCTTTCAATCTACTTATCAACTACTCTTCGATTCCCATTAGGGTTGTAAGTTTTGCAGGCGTATCTGTTTCCATCTTGTCTTTTATATTGGGGCTAATTTATTTGATTCAGAAAATCATCGTAGGCGAAGCGCCCTTGGGCTGGACGACTCTTGCTCTAATGCTTTCCTTTTACAATGGCGTTTTGTTTCTCATCTTAGCCATCTTAGGAGAATATTTGTCAAGAATATTGGCTGAGCTAGGACGAAATCGGAGAGCGTTTACCATTAAAGAAATTATAAGATCTAGTGATAAATAATGGCAAAACCAATCGATCATAGAATACTGATTTGTCCCAATTGCACATCAGACTTACAATTAGAGGAGGCTTTCATTCATTGTTCCTCCTGTGAATCCAAGCACTCCTATAAAGAAAAGACTTTTCATTTTAGTGCAATAAAAAAGGAAGAAGAAGCAGTAGATGGTCTTGATAAAATTAAATACCGTTTCAAAGCCTTCGAAAAATTTTACCAATTTTTAGTTTTCCTCATCAGTCCTGTTTACATCAATCAGCGCGGAATGCGAAAACTCATCAGAGAGACTTTTGAAGAAAACCCAAGAGCTGTCGCAATGAATTTGGGCAGCGGCAACTCAGACATTTCTCCGCAGGTTTCGAATGTTGATTTGATTCCTTACGACAATGTTGACCTGACTTGCGATATTACACAGATTCCGATTAAAGACAACAGTGTTGATTTAATCGTAAACATTGCGGTGCTTGAGCATGTTCCTTATCCAGAAAAAGTAGTTTCTGAAATCCTAAGAATATTAAAACCAGGAGGACAAATATATTGCGTGATGCCTTTCATCCAAGGGTTTCATGCTTCTCCTTATGATTTCTCTCGAAGAACCCGGGAAGGAATGAAAATTCTTTTTGAAGATTTCGAAATCATCGAGCTAAAAAACATGGGTGGTCCCACTTCAGGCATGTTGTGGATTTTTCAAGATTGGTTAGCGACTCTTTTGTCTTTTGGGGTAAAACCTTTACACACCTTTTTCTACATTTTATTGTTGCTGCTTACTTGGCCGATAAAATTTCTTGATCTCTTATTGATTCATTACCCAACGGCTCATCATAGTAGTTCGGGGTTTACGGTTATTGCTAGGAAGGGGGAAAGCAACTAAATTAATCGGAGGATATTCGTATTTATTCTGCAAGAAAAAGCTGCTCACAATCTAGCATCAAGTTGCCCTCATATACCGACCATTCTCGAAGCAAAGACCTGTCCCCATTCTCCTTGAATTTTTGCTTACATATAATTCTCCCCTGATCGTCAAAAAATTCAGAAGTTTGCACGGGAACGCCCTTTTGGTAGACTTCGTGAAATTTGATCGCTCCATTCGGATAATAAGTTATGTCTAAGCCTTGTTTAATTCCGTTTACGAATTCGATCTTTCTGTGTAGCTGCCCTTTTGTATCATAGTAAATTTGAGCTCCGTGCAACTTCCCCTTCTGATAATTCAATACTCGAAATTTCTTTCTTGTTCCGTGCCAATCTCGAAAAGGGCCCTCCAATTTTCCATTCTTAAAGTTAGCCGCTGACTTCAAATCTCCAGAGACAAAATACTTTTTCGTAATAGAATCTCTTTTTCCCTTCTTGTAAAATGCTAATTCCTTTAAATGCTGCGATGTGTAGTATTGTTCTTGTCGGCCTGTCTGTTTCCCAGCAGAATAAAAGTACTTTGCCTTCCACTCTCCTGTTCTGTAGTATTCGTTTTCTGCTCCTTCCCTTTTCCCGTTCTGATAGGTCGATAATTTTCGAATTGCGCCATTCTTGTAATAGGCAGATACCTGTCCTGCCTTTTTACCATTAACAAATACGCCTTCACTTGAAAGTTCGCCAGTGAGAAACCAATTTTTAAAGGGGCCTACTCGAATTCCCTTTTCGAAAGACTCCATTCCTACTCGTACTTCCTTACCTTCTTGAAAAAGGAATTTCTCTTGCAGCCCACTCAGATATCCATTATCACAATTAGAATAAATGTGGTAGCGCTTTCCTCTCTTTTCCGAAAGCTCCCGAACTGGTCCGGAATAAATCTGTCCATCTAAGCGAAATCGCAAGTCATCTCCTAGCACTAAATTTTCTATTGACTCGAATCTCGGCGCCCTAGCATCTTCACATGAAAAAAAAATCACAAGAAGGCAGCCCAGTAGAAAACCAAAATAAGGCCCTATCGCCAAATTACCTTTATTCATGATTTTCTCGATCTGAATTTTGTACTGAACTACTTAGCTTATACACCTGTAATTTACCATAAGTATTAAGATGTTCATATTCTACATATAAATCAAAATGCTCTGCTAAATACACTTGCAAACTTTCAATGCGCTGTTTTGTTCGAACCAACAACATTGCATTATCACTTTCCCCTAGAAAAGTAGATAAATCTTGTATGTCATGTTTCTCGAGCAAGCCAAGACTAGATGGACTCCGTTGAAGGCTCCCCAAACTAAAGATGTCCAGCTCTTTCATGAAATTAATTGACTCAAAAGGAAGTATATTTTCCCAGGGAAAGGCAGAACCCCAGTTAATAAACAACTTGTCTTCTTGAGATTTCGACAAATCCTTCACTAAAGCATGTAATTCCTTGTTTCGTTCTTCTAATAAAGTGGCCTCAGTGCTTAGTTCATTGAATCGGATAAAACTCAAAGCAATACAACCGATGATAAAGAAATACTTAAAGCTCCCTTTCCATTTTCTAATCGAATCTACAGGGTGAAAATCGTAAAACAGCAAAAATAAAACACTGCCATACAATCCTGCATAAACTCTAAACGGTGGCCATCTGTACGAAAAGGCTATTGCCAGCAGTAGACTGCTTAATAAAACAAAAAGTGCTGTCACTTCCAGCAAACGTCTCTTTCGCCCGATAGCATAGAGGAGAAAGAAACAGAAAAAGAACAACAAATAAATGCTGATCGGATTGCTCGACATCTTTTTCAATTCAACGATCATATAATCCAAAGACACCCGCTTAACCGAAGGAGCATTTTTCAAAACGTGTTCCAAATTTTCTGTAGAAAAAATAGTCGGTTCAATAAAAAAGAACGTATTCAAAAGCAAGTAATCATTAACAGTCCAGTCGATTTCCTGCAGTATCTTTTTTCGCTTTTCAAAGGGTAAACCGTCTAAGGGTTTGTTTCCAGAGAGCTTTCCTCTGACAGCTTGAAAAGCGTAAAAATCCTCCCATTCTTGATCACCCGATCGCAATAAGTCATTTGACTTACCAACAAAAACAAACAACAGCAGTATCCCCATTACTTTCAATAGAAAAGACTGCCAATGTTTGAATTGCTCAAAAATCATTCGACCAAAGAAATAAATTCCAACCAAAAGTCCGATCAAAATTGAGGTTTCTGTTCGAATCATCAGGCCTATTGCAAATAAAATTGCTCCAAACAAAATACTGTACTTTTCGGATTTTTGATGAAAATACAGTAGCAAGCCTGCTGCAGAAATTAGAGCCGAAGAAAGAGAAAACTGCAGCTGCAATGCAAAGGTGCTTCCAATAAAGACAAAATAAGCGCCATAGAAGATCAAGCCCTCTAACAATGCAGAACCCTTAAATATCCTTTGCAAAACAACAACATGAGCAATAAAAACAGCAGCCAGTAGAAACAAAGGATACCACATAATGCTTTCAGTAATTGCATAGAGTTTTTGCAAAAACATGCCGATAGAAATGTGAGAATACGTAAGATAGGGACTACTTTCAGCAACTCTAGTAATTCCCAGAAGTTCCATCATTTGCCCTACATCATCATTTGTATTAAATGAAGCATCAAAGAAAAGAAAAGACAGTCCGAATAAAATCGAATTTACGACTACGCTAAAAAGTGAAGCTTTTATTCCTTGCAATGGATTGCTTATCGATGTTCGGATATTTGAATGGCTTGAGGACATCGATGTATTGATTAAAAGCTAGTTGTAAATTCTCCAATTGTACCTTTACCAGAAAGAAAAGCGGCTTTCACAGCCAAATCGAGTCCAGCCTCACCTTCCAAAAGCTTCACTATTTCACCATTAACTCGGAAGGCCATTTTTGAACCCAATCGCACAATTTCCAATCGATCACCTGTACGGTAATAGCCAAAAGTCCCCTCATATCTTCCTCTATGGTGAATCGTAATCAAACCTTTCTTGGTTAAGACAAATGCGTAATTGATCTGATTGTGCTTTTTATCAATTTTTTCTACTTCACAAAAACCAATTGAAGCATGGAGCTTGTCAGGACCAACAGTAAAGGAAAAGAGTCCATCTTCGTTAGCAGAAAGACTATTTTGAGAAATCATCTTAGAATTATTCCAGCCTTTTTGCGCACATTGAAAGTAGTCATCTTGTTGGTTTACCCCTTCTAAATCTTGCCACACTATTTGATCTCCCCTTGATAACTGAAGCACTTGTTTTTGCATAGCATCATTGAGAGCTTCTTGTTCATCACGATACGCTAAAAACCAGTCCTCCTTGTACGAAGGCATCGAACGAAACCAACTAAAAGGGCTGGGGTTGTAATAAAACAAAATTTCACTTTTCCCAGCGGGCACTCTTAAAGACTTAAAGGTACCGAATAGCTTTTCAATTTCCGTTGGATTTTCATTAATACTAGCGAACCACTCTTCATCCCAATTGTCTATGAAATTCAGATAGCCTTCTTTATTCACATCTAGCTCCAAGCGTAATTGGTCACCATCGTAGTGCATAACTTTAAGACTCTTTAAATATTTATTTTCATGTAATGAACAATCGTTTAAAAATGGTTTTATTTCTGTTTGGTCATTATTCTCTGAAAAATACAATCTCTTGCCATCTATTACACCCAAAAGCTCATCTAGCTCATCGGGACGGTCTTCTTCATCTTTCAACTGATTTTTTATTTCCCCTATAATAAATGCTCCTTTTGTAGCTCCAGATCTCACCATGAAATCCGTATAGGTTTTGTAATACCATCGCTTTCCATGTAAAACAGAAAAGGGGGTAGGTGAATAAACTTTAGAGAGAAATATCACATAAGAACGCTTTGTACTAAATGCATATTCGTTCATTTTCTTTACATCAATTTGCTTTCTAAAAGCGTTAGCAGAGGTTGGATAAGAACGTACTTTCGCCGCAGCCCAACCTATGTCATAGCTTGTAAAGCCTAGCAACAAAATAAAAACCAAAGCAGTGACAAATTTTCCATTCTTTTTCAATAAAAGAAAAACAGAAATAGAAATAAGTGCAAATGCTATCCAATTTGATAGTAGATATCCGAAGTCTTTGAATGTAAAGACATTTAAGGGATTTTCGATTAAACGCACTCGCCATACCTTTGTCATCTCTTCTACATAAGGAATTCCAAGTTGAATAAAAAAGATTGATACAGTTAGCAGAAATGTGCCGGCAAATACTCTTGTAAGGTTCTTACTAAACTCCGCTGTTCGTTCATATTTATTACCAAAAACATCTTTCCAATATTGAAAAGAAAAGGCCAGTAAGAAGGCAAAAGCTGGAACCAGCATTAAATTGAGTCGACTCCAAACTCTTAGAAAACCGAATCCTGGCATAAACTCATATAGAAGTTTGAAAATGGGGCCATTTTGATAAGTGACCAAAGAAACCGATATCAGAAAAATCAAAGGCACTCCAAAAATCCATTTAGATTTTTCTTTCTTAATTAAGGGAAAGGCATAAGTAAGTAAAAAACTTCCAATAATTAACAAGCCTATAAATCCGAAATAGTAATAACCTCTCAAATCTGAATAGGCAGGTAGTACAAAGGAAGCAAAGGTATCTACCAAACGAAATGGAGCTTCGCTGGCATTTTCAATAGTCACATCGCTTCTCCCTGAAACTATTTTCTGTAAATGTAAAGTCTTCAATAAAATAGGAATACAAAACATCGTTGGAATTGCCACTGCAGCAGCAACTTTGACAAAATATTTACTGGGACTAAACTCAATTTCACCTAGAAGTGCGGTCCTAATTCCTTTGTGAAAAAACATGAAAAAGAAGGGAACAAAAAGGAATATACTTTGATAGGTATAATAAGGATAGTTTGCTAATAAAAAATTAAAAGTTCCAAAGGCAAGTATAAGCCATGCCCAAATTGATTTTCGGTTTGCAGCGAGCATAGTAATACCCAATAACATACAAATAATCCAAGCTGCCGAATGCGTTGCATTGAGTCGATTTAGGATGCCGACCCACTTAAAGGAAACACTGAAAGTAAGTGTACTAAAAAGTGCTGCTGCAATTCCGACACGAAACACTCTTAGCCAGTTATAGAGAAAAACCGCTCCTAGGGACAAACCCAGTACGGAGAACCTTTGATAATCTAGGTAGGAAAAGCCCCCCATGTATTTGTACCACAAGGCCATCAAAAAATTCAGTGGATAAAAGGCTTGATTAAAGGGACTTGAAAAAAACGGAAAACCCGCAGACTCGTTGGGAGACCACAAAGGAAAATTCCCTTGACTAAGGGTGTCCAACAAATACACCTTTGGATAGTAGAAGTACATCACATCTACACTTATTCTCAAAGAGCAAGCTAGATCAGGAAAGATCAGAGGAAACAAAAAGACGAAAGGCCAGACAAAGACGCAAAAACTAGCGAGACCATCTTTGAGCGTAGATGCATTTGAAAGTTTTGTCATTTTACCTTTTGCTTAAGACTGACATTAGATGCTGCAAGTTACTATTAGTGCCCAAAAGTGCCCCTGTCTTTACATATCGTTCAGCAGCAAATATTCACGGTCTAGGTGAAAAATAGTAAGTATTGTGACTATATGTACCGAACATATTTTCCTACCTTGTGGATGGAGCTGGGATAATATCTGTTTTGTTATGAGATTTAGTAAGTGTAAAGTCAATTCTTTCCTCTCATTGAGGCTATCAATTGTTGGAAGTTTTTTGTCATTTCTACTGTTTTCAAATTTTACCTGTGGATCAACAGACAGTAGCGCAAGTTCTGCTAGCGTTCCCGTTTCAAGTATTGCACCAAAAGAAAGCACGCAATCAAAAAAGAACATTCTTTTCATCTCCATAGATGACTTGAGACCTGTTCTAACTTGCTATGGGAACCAAGAAGTACAGACCCCGAACATAGATAAGCTGTGTAGCAATTCTGCTGTATTTACAAAAGCCTACGCGCAATATGCTTCTTGTAATCCATCTAGATCAAGTTTACTGACAGGACTACTTCCCGAGGCTACTGGAGTAATAAGAAATAGTCAGATTTTGCGAAATGAACAACCAGATATAGTAACACTCCCACAAAATTTCAGAAATCAAGGATACAAGACCTATGGATTAGGCAAGGTGTTTCATGAGTTTCACGATGCTAGAACACTTTTAGAAGACCCAATGTCTTGGGATTATGAATTTCATGTGCAGCGAGACCCGCTGAACGTTATTGAGTATCATGATCCAGTAAATCTTGACAAGCGGAACATCACCAAACGAAAACGAATCAAGTCGATCGAATTTTACGATGATCCTGACGAGTCCTATGACGACGGAAAAATTGCTTCTAAAGCTTGTTCGCTTTTAAAGTCTCATCGAGATTCAGAACCATTTTTCTTGGCTGTAGGTTTCAAAAAACCGCATTTGCCTTTCGTAGCTCCTAAGAAGTACCGTGATTTATACGATGAGCTTAATACTCGACTGCCGCAAAACACCTCTGCACCTCAAGGAGCTCCAACGGAGGCTTTAATCGATTTTAATGAATTAAGAGGCTATGATGATATTCCCAATGAAGGTAAACTTAACGACTCTGTTGGCATTGAACTGAAGAAAGCCTATTACAGCTGTGTCAGTTTTATTGATGCGCAGATTGGTAGAATCATGAAAACACTTGAGCAAGAAGGCTATGCAGATAATACCATTGTTGTTATTTGGGGTGACCATGGTTTCAAACTTGGGGAATATGGATCTTGGGCGAAGAATAGCAACTACTCCGTCGATATTCATGTTCCTCTAATTGTTCATCACCCTGGAACAAGGGGAAGAAAAACGGTAAAAGAAGTAGTAGGTTTAATCGACCTTTTTCCCACTTTATGTGAGTTGGCGGGTGTAAACAATCTTCCAGACTTACACGGCAATTCTTTTGCTCAATTGTGCACAGGTTCTTCTACGGAGAAAACCACCAATGCCTATGCTTTTTCCCAAGTTCGAAGAAAAGGCATGATGGGCTACAGTATAATCAATGAAGATTTCCACTACATCAAATGGGTCTCCACGTCGAACAAGAAGAAAGAAAAAATTGAATTGTATGACCTAAAGGTGGATTCGAAAGAGACTAAAAACAGAGCTGCAAATCCACAGAATAGATCAATATTGGATCAAATGGATGTTTTACTTGAAGAACAACTAGCTCTTATCGCGAAAAGAAAGAAGGCTTAGGGATTTTCAACTAGTATGCCTTCATGAGTCCACTCTTCTTCTTCAATTAAGCTATCGTAAGAATACAGCGCCCTACTTTTTAGTTGGCCGTTGGGATACCATAATTCCTGCCAACCATTTTTTGCGCCATTTGCATAATTGGTCTTTTTCTTCACTTTTTCTCCTAGGAAGTACATGGTTTCTTCTTGATCAATCTTTCCGTCTACATAGCTGGCTAACAACTTAATATCGCCATTGAGGTACCAAGATTTAGAAAAGCCATTTTTCAATCCTTGCTTATACTCAGCTGTTTCCTTTACTTGACCATTTCGGTAATATTCCTTTTGCTGCCCATCTTGCTTTCCGTTTACATACGCTTTCTCAAATTGAAGCATTCCATCAGAATACCATTCTTTACAATTGCCGTGCAAAAGATCAGCACTAAAACTCAGTTCCTTTTTGGGTTTGGTATTCTCATGCCACACCTTTCTAAAGCCTTCTCGCAAACCATTGACAAATTCTGTGGATTCTTTCAAAATACCGTTCTTGTACCACATTTTACGCTCGCCAATCAGCAATCCCTTTTCATACCATTCTTCAATTTCCAGTCGACCAGTAGGATACCAAAACTCCCACTTTCCTGTTTTCTTACCATTCTTGTAGCTTCCTTGCGCCCTTTGCAGACCATCTTCGTACCACTCTCTTGAGAGCTTCTCCAAGTTCCCAGAATCATAAAATCGCTTCAACTTTTCTTTGCCGCTCCGAAACCACTCTGTTTCAAAACCGTTCTTTTTGTTCTTTTCGTAAATCGTTTCTTTCCATTTTAGGCTCTCAGCATCATCGTAAAACTCAAGCGTCGTACCTTGCAAGAGGCCCTTCGACCATTGTTCAACTTTTCTCAAATTTCCACTTGGATGATAGTATTTAGCCTCGCCTGCTTGCTTGCCTCCCTCAAAATACTTTGATAGTTGAACCGCTTCATTGGGATGATAAAATACCTGCTCACCATCTAACACATTTTTATTGTAGTTACTTACCGTCCTAATCGTACCCCTTTGATAATATTCGACTTCTGTTCCATGAATCAATCCGTCTACATACGGAACTTTCTTTGTTAGAATATCCTTTTTCTTTGACCGGTAAGTGATGGTTCCGGTAAAAAGTTTATCGTCTAAGTAAGCCAGCTGATCAACTATTCTAACATCGGTAATCTTGATTTCAGCAACTCTTCCATCACAAGACGCAAAAAGTACAATTAGCAGAAGAAGGCTGCCATAAGCTCTTAGTATGTCAAATCTAAACACCATTAAAAACTGGATTTTACATTTGAAACACTAGCTCCTTTTCGAACAAGTGAGGCATCTATGAACATTAATCCTTCGTGGGTTTGCTGACTTTCAAAAATCACTTTCCCATTCAATGAGCAGATGAAATGTCCTTTTATTCGAGAAATCTGTACCTCATCTCCCAACTGAAAATCTTCAAAAACTTTTTGGTTTTTTCCTCCTTCAAATACTTGCAATTCTCCTTTTGCAGAAACCAACACTCCTACCAACATGCTCTGATAATGAAAGTCGGCATCTTCTTCTGAAAACCCAACAATGGTTCCCTTATTGAATTCCTCAATTTTAAAACCAATGGCCGCATCATCTTTCGACAGAGCCATTTGCTTTGAACTTGCTCCTGCATATCCCCAAGCCACTTGCTCAGCGTTTACGAGTTTCCCTTCACTTTCCTCCAATCCAAAAATATTTTGCCAATTCGGTTTTCGATTTATCTCTATAGCTAACTGATCAAAACTCGCTTGTGCCTCTTCCCTGGAAAAGGTGGCCGAAGATCTGGATATTTTTGGTTGAGCTCTAAATCGTCCGAAAAAAGGAGGTGAAAAATAAAACTCTACCGTACTAATTCCTCTATCTATTTCTACAGACTTAAAGGTCTCAAACAATCGATTTATAGGTACTTCTTCTCCATCAATTTTTGCGTACCACCAAGGAGCATGATTATCGATAAAACAAAGATTTCCCTTTGACAAAGACTCTACTTTGAGCTTTAGATAATCCCCATTATATTCTTCAATTTCATAGGTAAAGCGCGCTTGTTTTTCTTTCCTCTTTGTCTCATCAAGAAACGCATTCACCTCTTCCAATTTGTAGTCGAGATGCGGAGCAAGAAATATTTTCTTTCCATCATTCATTCCCATTAGCTGCTTCATCCGTTCCCGAAAAATGAGCAACTTCTTCCACATGGGACGAGGAATAACTTCACTGTTAGCCATTGCTAAACGCTGGTAAGAACCGAACCACCAACTCATACCTGGTCGGGCCGAAAAAGAAGGCGCATCCTTCTGAAAAAGCCAAACAATGTTGAAGGTATGATAAGGATCGTAAACACGAGGTGTCTCAAATGAATTCAAAAGAATCTCCTCAATTTCCAAGTGATTGTTCTCGGTATGAACATCATTCTCAAAGGGCCCTAATGACACCAAAGATCTTAATTCTACAGCATGATATCGAACATCTAAAGATGCATTTATTACCAAAAAAAGCAAGAAGACCCACTCAAAAGTTCGTCCCGTTGTGGCTCTTGTGAAGCGACCTAAAGTAATAAATAGCAACAATGCCACTAAGGAAACTCCCAAAACCGCGGGGTACACCAGAGCATTGAAATTCGGAATTTGAGGTGCCAATAAAAGCTTCCACAAATAGGAATTGTCAACATTAACATGTAAGTAAAACTGAGTAGATAAGGCTGCAACTCCCATCAATAGTAAAGCCATTATACTTTTTGCAAACAGCCGTTTATCCTTTATTGACTCAGCTTTAAAATTCTGCAGCAAGCCGATAAAGTAACGAAAAGCACGCGCGAGTAAATAGGCGATAAAAGGCAAGAGTAAAACATTGAATCGACTCCACGATTTAAAGTTGCCAAAGCCTGGCACATAATTCATCAACCACTCGAACCAAAAAGATTCACTGTAAGTAACCATACTCACAACTACGGCAAAGACGGAGAATATACCTATTAGGAGTTTGGGCTCTTGCCGCTTGTGCCATGCAAAAGAGCTGAGGTAAAAGCTTATCAATAAAAAGCAAACACTGCCAAAAAAGTACCAGCCCAAAGAGTTTGAACAGGGCGGATAAAGCAGTGCTCCTAAAGAGTCAATAAAGGAAAATCCTCCTTGTTTTACGTATGCAGCTCCTCCACCAGTTCGTGCAGTTACCAGCGATTGCATAGTCTTGACTTGCCACAAATAGGGCAAGCAAACAAGCAAAGGCAATCCGAATGAAGCGATCAATAAAAGTAAATACTTCCCGGCATGAAGGCTTTTAACTCCAATGAGTTGCCACCTCGTTCTCGGTATGATGATCAGGACAAACAGAAAGGCCAGTAAAAAGACCGAATAGTATAAGTAATACGGGTAGAGGTTGGTCACGAACATGAAAAAGCTCAGCGAAATAATGAAAAAGGCTTTCTTGCGCTCTCCCGCCGAAGCCATGATCGTCATTCCCCACATGAGTGCCGTCATCCAAGCTAGGCCATGTTCGGCAGAAGCCCTGTTCAGCATCCCTAGTGTTT
The DNA here is from genome assembly GCA_937951415.1 of uncultured Chitinophagales bacterium. GTDB lineage: Bacteria > Bacteroidota > Bacteroidia > Chitinophagales > UBA2359 > CALFBW01. The sequence goes on from CALFBW010000014.1 coordinate 30,722, forward strand.
TGAAACTCACAGAGATAATCAAAGTAGCCAAAAGCGCACTTTTCCAATCAATCTTGAAGCGCCGCAAAAGGTTGTAAAGGAATACTCCGAACATGGATATCCCTAGTATGGTGTATCGTTGGTAGTCGAACCACGAAAAGCCACCCGTTATTTTGTAGTAAATCGCCAACAAAAAATTGAAGGGATACATGGCTTGGTTGAAGGGACTGGTATAAAAAGGAAATCCTGCTCCTTCCGCTGGAGACCATAGCGGAAAACGACCTTCTGCCAAGGAATTCAAAAGATATACCTTGGGATAATAAAAGTCGTGCATATCTAGAACAACCATTCTCGACCACTCCATTCCACTAACCACATAGGGAAGTAAAAAGAGGAAAGGCCAAAAGAAGGCACAGACACGAGCAAAATTATCCTTGTTCAGGTACTTCTTCATCCAAGAAAAACTTTAAAGCGTGCCCGTCATTCTACGATAGGTGTCGATGATGGGAACTCTTATAGACATCGGACAAAAATAAACCTTTGATTCTAGCCAATTTGCCAGTTTTGCCAACACAATTTTGGGTCGAGCCTTCAGTTTCTCCATTCCTGAAGGTTCTTGCTCAAGTGTTTCGTAGTCAAATTTCTCTAACATAGCCTTTGACCACCAACTTGCCAAACGCTGATCTTCTTCAGACATGTTCTTTTTCCACTTGCTAATCTTTGATGCTTCGAGCGGACGATTATAGAAATACCTCCAACTCTCCAACTTTTCTTGACCTTGATGGAAATTCAACATCTCGTCAGAATAAGTGAGACCCACTTTTGCGCAAACATTTTGCAAAGTTTCTTTTGGGTTTCCAAGCAAATCTTCAAAACGAACCAGCAAGACTCGTTCTTTGTATTTGTCTGCAAAACGCAGAATGTGTTCGTTGCAGTTGACCCAACGTTCTGCCAAAATTGCTGTATCGTTAAAATCAAAGCTCACATTTTTACAAGAAGTGATATTATCACGAACATCCCGAATCATGATGACAAAATTCGAATCGGGAAATGCCTCCGCAAGTTCTGGCAAGAAATAACTATACGATGGATTTTTATCTCCTAAAATGGGTGCATTTTTATTAGAACGATTCAAAGATTGGTGATGAAAAACCACTTTGCAAAGTTTTTCAAAAGTGGCTTTATTTCCTAGAGCCAACAGATCTTCTTTAAGCTTTTCTTTTACTTGATCCAACTTCCAAAACTGTGTAAGTCGAATCTCTTTCCACATGTCGTCGTAGAAGTTCAAGATTCTCTTTTCATCAAATGCTCCCTTGTGATACTTGGTGTATAAATGCATAATAAAAGGCGATTCCTGTGGAAGGAAGACCTCTTCATGTGCATTCAAAATACGGTTCAACAAAGAAGTTCCTGAACGGATTCTTCCCGCGATAAAAAACAGCTTATAATTATCAGGATTCGTAGCCATTATTGCTCGTTCTCGTTCTTAGTGATTAGGGTGTTGCTCCCTTTTACTAGAACTCTTTCATAAAAATAAATCACAGCACCTACTAAAGCTGTAATGGTAAATATCAAGAGAGAGCCTAAGGAAATGATCCAGGCCTCTTCTTTCGTTAATCCTACCTGAGAAAAGAAAAACAAAAATGCTCCTTCTCGCAAACCATGTCCTCCCAAACTAATGGGAAGGAGTGTAACGATGTTGATCAACGGTATAAAGACTAAAAAAGACAGAAAAGACACTTCTATTCCCACAGAATATGCTATCAAATAGCGCATTAATATGGAAACGAATTGAAAAACGATGGAAACACCGAATGCGTAAACAATCAGTTTTCGTTCTTTTCTTAGTTTGTTATAGGAGCTAATAAGCGATCCTATCACTGGTAAATTTTGTCCGAAATCGGGAGCCTTTAACATGGTGACAAAAAGCACAAAATAGACCACACTCATCCCTACCACTGCTAACTGAATAGCTGGAGAGATGGAAATAAAAAAGCAACTGAAAAGAGAAAACAAGATAAAGCCAAAAAAACCGATAAATCGTTCCAGTAAAACTAGGGCCGTTCCGTCCTTTACAGGAATGGAGCTTTCTTGACTTAAAAGTGCTACCCGCACGCCATCTCCTCCAATCGAAGTTGGAAGAAAAAGATTAAACATTGAGCCAATAAAGTAATGCTTAGTGAGTAGCCAAGTTGATAACTTTTTTATGCTTGAGCACAGAATTTTGAAGCGGAAACCCGAAATAAAGTTTCGAAAGAGCACCAAAAAGAGAATGACAGGAATCCACTTTAGGTCAATTTTTTCCAGAATCTCCCAAAACTTAAGCCAATCAATGAAATAGACGAGGCCACAAATAATAGTAATGCTGACCAGTAGCTTAATGACCTGACCTGTAGTACTGTTTAAAAATCCACGTACTTTCCCAAGAATGGCGGTCAGTTTAGACATTACTGCTCGGTCTATTTCGTGCCAGCGGCTCTTCCTTCTCGTGACAGCTTTCGTGCACTTCGTCTAAGATAAAAATGGGTCGGCCTTTACTTTCGATGTATATCCGCCAAATGTATTCGCCAATGATTCCCAAAATAAACAAAATCATACCTCCCAAGACCAATTGGATAACGATGATTGGCCCATATCCAGGCAAGGGCAAGCTGTCGAAGTATTTTAAATACACTATTCTGCAGGCATACAGAAAACCTAAAATCGTTGTTACAAAACCCATCGTAGAGGCCATACGTAGAGGCCAATAGGAAGTACTTAGCAATTGATTCAGTGCTACTGTAAGTCGTTTCTTGAAATTGTATTGCGAAACACCTATCTCCCGCTTTCTTCTTTCGTAATAAAGATGTGCGACTTTAAAACCCATAGATAATATATCCACTTGTGCGGAGCGAATCACATCAGGATAATCTACGAAAGTCTTAAGTGCCTTTCTGTTCATCATCCAAAAATCGAATCCGCCACGAGGATAAGTTGGATTAGAGATTCGAATGATTTTAAAGTGCACTGCCGCTGTCAAGTTTCTAAAGAAGCTGTCATTACGCGCTTCTCTACATCCTAATACGATGTCAAAGCCTTGCTCCATTTGACGACACATATCGGCAATCATTTGAGGAGGATCCTGCAAATCAGCTGACATGCAAACAATCACATCTCCTTTGGCTTTGGTCATTCCAGCATTGAGCGCTGCAAATTGTCCAAAATTTCGAGAGAGCTTGATCACGCATACTCGCTCATCTTTGTCTCGCAGTTCGTACAAGCGATCAATTGATCCGTCGTCCGATCCGTCATCGACGAATACAAATTCGTATTCGTAATCTTTCAATTGCTCAACGATTACAGCTCGACACTGATCATACATCAAGTGCAATGATCCTTCGTTTCGAAAAACAGGTACAACTACGGTTAATAATTTTCGCAAAACTTGCTTTCTTATCTATTTAAAATAACTAAATGCTTCTTCAAACTTTAATAAATCTGAAGATTCAGCAGGGGTCTTTCGAAATTTCCCTGGACCGTGATAATCTCCCTCCAAATTGTAGTCGAGCATTTTCAATTTTGACTTGATTTGCTCGAAGCTCTCCTTAGGGTCTGCACAAAACTTTTCGTATTCAAAGCTAAGGCGATTTTCTTCAGGTATCTTCCCCAAACCCTCTCTAATCGCTGCATTCGTGAAATGTACTTGCCCCGCCAATTGTTTCTCTGGTGAAAGTGCCTTCAAGTCATGAAACTCTGGTGGTTTATAGGAGTACCAAGTCGAACTGTTTTTAAAAAATCGCAATCGAGCCTTTTGCAGAGAAAGCATGTTCTCTATGGGATTGCGTTGCATGTGAATGAAGAGACTGTTTGGAAATAAATTGTGCAGATAAGGAATATGCCAGTTGAGAATCATGGCTTTCATCACCATTGGCCGTTCAAAAACTTCTTGAACTCCCATGAGCTCTTTCTTGAAGGCCTCTCCATCTACTTTGTCTAGTTCTTCTTTGGAAAGTTGTTGAATTTCCCCAAAGGCAAAAAAGCGCTTCCAGAAGTACCAAAACTCATGCGGACTACTCGCTCCAATGGTCTTACCCATATTGGACTTAAAGTTCAATTGCTCCTTTTCCTCTCCAAAGATTTCCCCATTAGCGTCCAGATCGATCAAAATCTGATGCATTTTGGCGGCTAAGATGGGAGCTTTGTAAAAGCGCGACATCAAATTAGAGAAGTAGGCGAACGGACCTAGCTGCGACAACCATTGTAATAGCAAAGTGGTTCCACTGCGAGCACAACCCACAATAAACACCATTGGATACCTTGGCAAATTTCCTTTAACACTCTCCAATAGCACCTCTTCTGAATCAGACAATAAACCATTTACTTCGTTTAACAGCTGCTCAAGATTCAAGTCCTTTTTGTAAGCTTCCGATCGTTGTTCGTTCTTCATAAAGAAGCCTTTTCTAATAAAAATTCTACCAATGGTTCCAATTCTTTTATTCCGTAGCGATGATCTACAGGCAAGGGAAGCATTTCACTGCTTATGGTTTTTTCTAAGTCAAAATCACTGCCTTCTCTGTTTGCAGTATCGGCCCAATAAGTTGGGATAAAAAAGTTGCGTTGATACAGTTCACTGCGGTTGATCTTTCCGAGCTCTGGCCAGTAAGGATAGCAAAATGGAACAGCTTCATGTGCCCTACTCCAATCCCATTTATTATTTACAGCCAAACGCTCGTTCAAATAGTCAAAATTGGCTTTTCTTTTATTAGCAACAAATTCATAGTCCACATTGGATAAGAGCATTTCCGTTAAGAGGCTCATTCCCAAAATGTCATTGTTTAATTCTGCTTCAAAGGCTTGATACTGTTGAAAAGCCAATTGCTGTTTTCCTAATAAACGATTCACCGAAAAGTCTACGCGTACATTGTGGTTCCTCTGTGGTTTTTCCTTCGGCAAATTTGGTCCATCCAAGTAAGCTCCATCTGGTACTCCATAATATTTTCGACAAACGGTAAAAGACCAATATTCGCTATTTGTTTGCTGAAAAAAGGCATGGGTTCGGTCCAGTATAAGTCTTTGTCCGTAAGTTTTTTTGAGCTTTTCTACTTGTTTATTCTTAAGACCAAAAAAGTCGGTGTAAAGCAAATAATCCCCTTCTTCGAGCTGAGGCAAAATTGGATCAAGATTCTTTTCAAGCCCATAAAACTTGAAATTGATTTGCGCTTCCAAAAGTGGACTAATAAGGGCATTACAGCAATAAAAGGGGATGTACAAGCACTTCGGTCGTACCAGTTTCACGATCTGGTGTAAACAGCTGCGGCCTGTAGTTAATGCCATTGCATTGGCATGATAAGCTTGCTTTTTATTCACTAGCTCCAACTCAAAGAAACCGCCGAGATTTACCATAAAATACTACAATTATGCCTTTATGAGTTCGTAGTCTTGAACAAGTTTCAAAGCATCTTCAGGACTATTGAACATGAGCGCATCCACGATTGACAGTCCTGCTTCAAATTCTCCTCCTTTTTGAGTGTAAGGAGTCAATCGATTTTTCACATAAATCAAATCGATCCCGCTACTGTTAAATTGCTCTGGTTGAAAAATTGCTTCTCCACCTGGAGGGTTTAGGTATTCCTTAGCCCCTAAAGCTTCCGAAATTCGCCAAGCCCATTCTCCTGGGTGTTTCACCTCTTTATGCTCAAGCTCCATCTCTGAATAAATCTTGTACTCAAATGCAATTCCAAGGTATTGGCAAACGAGATCAAGTCCCTTTGTATTGATCGCTGTTATTGAAGCCTCTTTTTCAGAAAAGGCTTCCTTTAGCAAGTCCAAAACCTGAGCGTAGTAGGGAGCTCTTTTCTTGTAATGAATCAGTTGTCCAAATATCTTAGCCCGCCAATCTTCTCCCTCTGAAACTTGAATGTCGCGAATCAAGGTGTTGCGACTGTGTTTTGCAACGGGAACCCGAAAATACTGCCACGATCCATCGCCTTTGAGCACTCGATTTCGATTCACCCAAGCTTTTCTCTTATACTGCACTGGATCAAAGACTATCCATTGATCAGTTGCTTCAATTAGAGATAGGTAACCCAAATAGGGAAAGAAATAAGGCTGCATGATCCCTAATCTCATAATGCTTTTCGAATCATTTTGGCAATGCTAGCAACCTCTTCTAAAGGTAAGTTCACAGCAGAAGGAAGGCACAATATTCTTTTAGCAATATCTTCCGAAATCGGTGCAGGCGAATAGGGTCCACAAGTTCTAATTTGATTGAGTGCAGGGTAGAAGTATCTTCTTCCAAAAACCTGATTCTTCGCCATTTCTTCCTTGACTTTCAGCAACTGCTCTTCCGAGGAAAAGATCACTGGCACATAACCGTAATTATAAGATTTTGGGTCAATTTTTTGCCAAGTCAAATCCTCCACATCGCTAAGGATCTCATGGTACAACTCGTAGGTTGCTTTTCTCATCCGCAACACTTCTCCTTGGTATTTCAAGTTTGCCAAACCAAGCGCAGCATGAATCTCCGTCATCTTCCCGTTGGTGCCGTCTTCAGCATAATTGCGTTCTTCGTCATAACCAAAGAAGCGAATGCGTCGCAATTTCATGTGTAGGTCGTCATTTGACGAGAAGCAAGCTCCACCTTCACCTGTGTTGAAGATTTTAGTCGCGTGAAAGCTTGTGGTAGAAATGTCGCCGTAGTCAAAAACACTTTGCCCTTTATGCTGGACATACACAGCGTGAGCTGCATCGTAGATAACGGGTAAATCATGCTTTTTCGAGATACTTTCTATTGCCAGTACCTCACAAGGGTTGCTAAATACATGAACCGGCATTATTCCCACTGTTCGATGACTGATAGCAGCTTCGATCTTATTCGGGTCTATATTGAGGGTTTCAGGGTCAATATCAACAAATACAGGTACGCAGTTTTCCCACAAAATCGCGCTGCAAGTAGCAATCCAGGTAAATGGTGTGGTAATAATTTCTCCTCCATTTATTCCCAGAGCTTTCATCGCCATTTGAATAGCAATGGTTCCATTGACACAACTCACAATATTTTTCACCCCAAAAGCTTCTCGCAATTGGTCCTCTAGACGAAGCAAGAGCGGACCATCATGCGTTAAGCGACCTGTTTGCCAAGGCTCTTCCAAAAGCTCCATCACCTCCGCTAAGGGCGGAAGCGCTGGAAACGTTACGTTAATTTCTTTGCTTACCATTTTTGCCATTGTCACCTCTCGTTATCTTTAAATACTGCTCTAGCAATGCTCAGTCCTTTTGACGTTCAAATAAATTATTCGTAACGACTTTAGACTCTTTTGATGATCTATTGATCCAATTTTTCGCCGTCTTCAGAATAATAAATCGCTTTACCGATCATCAAATCCTGCTCATATTCTGCCACTTTCTTTACGGCTCCAGTCGCAAACCATTCTTTCCATTCCCCGTTTTTAAGGCCCTTCTGGTACTGCGCCACCAACTTTTTTTGTCCCGACTTATAATAAGTCTTGAAAGCGCCGTTAAGTTGCCCATCCGCAGAAAAAGACTCTTCCATAAGCGACCCGCTTGCAAACCACTTTTTTGTACTCTTCAGTCCATCTTTTTCTTGCTCTTCCAAGCTCTTTTTTCCATTCGTATGGTATTTCACTAAAGAAGTAACCACTCCGTTTGCATCTACAGACTTACGCATTTCTAATTGGCCAGACTCAGTCCAAACAGTCTGTTCGATGGTACGATTTGGACGCACAATGCGCTCCTCTTTGGGCTCCCCACTTTGGTACCAAGTTTTGAGTACGCCTTCCTGTTTGCCTTGAGAAAAGGTTCCTTCTGAGGCCAACTGTCCATTGGCGTGCCAATTCTGAACCAATCCAACGCGTTTGCCTTCCACAAAACTCCCCTTAAACTTTTGCATTCCATTGGGATGCCATTCTAATCGCTCACCTTCCAATTTTCCATTGGCGTAAGTTTCAGATGTTATCAGTTTCCCTTTATCGTCCCATTCTTTCTTATTTCCATGCAGTAAATCGTTCTTAAAGAAGGATTCTACGCGGACTTGTCCATTCTTGTGCCAAGATTTTCGCTGACCTTCCTGTTTCCCGTTTAAGTATTGAACAGTCGACATTGGGTTTCCATTGGGGTAAAACTGTTCTTCTTGCCCGTGCTTGAGGTCATCGACAAAAGCAGCTTTTAATTTCTCCTTCCCATTCTTGTGGTAATGGATCACAACGCCTTCCCTTTTTCCATCTTTGTAAGTAAGGGTTTTCTTAGGCTTCCCATCGGGACGGTATTCATGATACTTCCCTACTTTTTTACCCTTTTCGAAATGAGCCTCTACACTTAAACGACCGTTCTTATGAATACCTACTGCTTTTCCATTGTAGGCTTGATCTCCGAGCACAAATTCTCCTTGCACTTCCTTCAAGTCTTCTATTAAGACTTGTCGATTGTTACAGGCCATGCTGCCAATCAAAATAGAAATGACTAGGGTAATAAAAATTATGATCTTGGAGAATGCTTTCATTTACCTCCCTTTATTCGCTTTAGCTCTATTCTTCTTTGCGTTAGCCTTTTTTCCAGTCTTGCCCTTTTTCTTAGAATTATTCTTTGATCCTTTATCGTTATTCTTATCAAATCGAACTCGCTTTCCTTCCTTGTTCCACATTCTTATGGGAGCTGATAGGGTATCCTCTGCAAAAATCGCTTCCTTTTTAACTACCCCGTTAGGATACCAGTGGGTATGATTTCCCTCTCTCTTTCCTGAATTGAATAGTTCCTCGCTTTTCTTACGACCGTCGGGATACCAGCTCTTTCTAAGTCCGTTAATGTTCCCCCTTTCGTAGGGAATTTCGGTTATCTTTTTACGTGTTTTACTATCCCACTCAACGTGTAGACCATCTTTTAGTCCATTCTGATAGTAAGTCTCCTTAACTTTTATACCTGACTTATTCCACCCTTGTTCTATTCCCACAGCTAAACCTGCTTCGTAGTTAGTAGTTAGGCGCATTTTCCCATCTTCATGCCATTCTTCTCGCTGACCATTCAAGTAACCATCAATGTAACTTGCCTTTACTTTATCTTTTCCACTGTCGTACCATTCTCGATACGATCCAACTTTCTTACCATTTTCATAAACTACTTCTTTGGCTTTCTGTCCATTCTCATGAAAAGCAGTCCACTTACCGTTCAGCTTACCATTATTGTAATTGGCCGAAACTTCTAACTGTCCATTTTCGAATCGAGAAGTATATATACCTGTCAGCTCTCCCTTAGCATAGGTAGCTTCCACTTTTGATTGGCCCAACTCAAAGAACTCCTGATATTCTCCGTCCAGCTGCCCTTCTTCGTTATAGAAAGCTTTTCTCCTTAACTGCTGGTTTGGATAAAACGAATTTTGCTCTCCAATAATCAAGTCGTCCTTTAAGTTTGTTTTACTCTTAATAGTACCATCGAAAAAGTAAGAGGTTTGCATACCTTCTCGCTTGCCAGCATTCATATAAATCTCTCTCTTCTTGTTCCCATTGGAATGATAACTGGCAAACAGGCCATTCATTTCTCCCTCTTTAAAATTCACCTCTTCCTTTTTGGAACCGTCAGGGAAGTACGAGATCTGCAATCCTTCTTGTAAACCGCTTTGATAATTAGATACTTCTTCTAGAACGTAGTTTTCTCCTTCTTTTCTGTAGGTTTCGCACTTACCTTCCAGCAAACCATTGTTGTATTCGCAACGATGTTCAATTTTGCCCTTTTGCTTTTGAATCGACTTCCCTGTAAAAGCTGCTCCTTTCAAGAGCATCCTTCCTTCACCATCATTACTCTTTCTCAAACTAGAAAAAGGAACGGATTCTCCGCTATCTCCACAGGAAGTGATTAATAACAACAGGATAGTAAATACAACTAAACTAGCGGCTTTCATAAAATTCATTTATTGCTTCACAAATTTGATCTACCTGCTCTAACTCCAAATCGAAAAAGAGTGGCAAACGAACCAATCTATCGGCAAACTTATCACAGTTAACAAGCTCTCCTCCTTCGTATTTATCAAGGTAGAAGGGACTTTTATGCAAAGAAAGGTAATGAAAGACGGCTTTTACCGATCTTTCACGCAAAAAGTTAATTAAGTCTGAACGATCTGCTAAGTTATTACAAACAACATAAAACATATGAGCGTTATTCGTTGCATAATTGGGAACATGGGGCAGTTCCAGTTTGGCAGTTGCTCCTAAGGAAGAAAGCCCTTCATAATAACGATCCCAGATTTGTTTTCTTTTGGTTTGAATCACTTCAATGTTTTCCAATTGAGCATAAAGAAAGGCAGCTATGATATCGGAAGGCAAAAAAGAAGAGCCTACATCTACCCAGCCGTACTTATCAATTTCACCTCTAAAGAATGCCGAACGATTTGTTCCTTTTTCCCAAATGATCTCAGAACGCTTTTCGAAACGCTCGTCATTAACGACTAACATTCCTCCTTCTCCAGCGATTACATTTTTTGTTTCATGGAATGAAAAGGCCGACAAATGACCAATACCACCAAGCGGCTTCCCTTTGTAAAAAGAATCGATTGCTTGCGCAGCATCTTCTACGACATACAAACCCTTCTCTTCTGCAAGTTCCATGATGGCGTCCATATCGCATGCGTGGCCTGCATAATGTACAACAACAATGGCCTTCGTCTTTTCAGTAATAAGGCTGCGCACAGACTCAACATCAATGTTGGGATGGGATTCTGTAGAGTCTGCAAAGACAATCTTTGCTCCTCGTAAAACAAATGCGTTACAAGTAGAGACGAATGTATAAGAAGGACAAATGACTTCATCTCCGGGTTGAATATCCAGTAAGATGGCCGCCATCTCCAAAGCATCCGTACAAGATGTTGTCAGTAAAACCTTCTTAAAACCATACTTCTTTGAAAAAAAAGCATGACACTTTTTCGTAAAAGTACTATTGCCCGAAATCTTACCGGAAGTAACAGCTTGAGCTATGTAGTATAGCTCTTTGCCCGACATATATGGCTTATTGAAATTTATCATGCAATTTTGTCTTCAGCAGTTATTTAATTGGCTTGATAGTCCACCAAGCTCGTTCTATAAAAATTAAAGCGTCCTGTTGAAAAAATTTGATCAACAGTAGAATAGAGTCCAAAGTGCTCTTTTAAATAATTACGATATAGTCTTTCTTTAAACTTTCCCTTACTCACCAACACCACATCTTTTCGATCAGCCATATCACGAAATACGTTCTTCATATTGTAATTCTCCAGTGTTTGTAAGCTACTGGGGGTTCTTTGGCTACAGCCAATGTGAAACGATTGCATTTTACTGAGTTGATAGAGATCTGCAAACGGGTTCATGTACTCGTAAAAGAAGCTCGCACCCCAAGTCACAATCAATTGGTCAGGATACTGTTCTCCGATGTATCGCACCATATGATCAAACTCAGCTTGTTGGTAACTGTGTTTGTCGTTTTCTGCTTGATAAAAAGCCAAAGTACTGGGAACGATCAAAATCAACAAAGTGATACCGGCAATTCCTTTAACAATACGCAAGGGCATACCAATTTTCTCACCTCTTTGTTTTCTAATAAATAAAAGAGGCAACAGTGATAAGAATGCAAACATGGGCATGTAAACCCTAGCGGGTGGAGATCGTAAGTAGAAAATAAGACCTAAGATCAAACCCAACAGCAAAAAGAAACAGCCTACAAGGAAAACTTTTTCTCGCCAAGTACTAGGCAAGAAAAGCAAGCTGCCCAAAAACAAGACTAAACATTTAATCGTAAAGTCGTCCATCAAAATTCCTTTGAACGATTCGAAAACTTCTTCCAGGGAAACTCGCTTTAATGCTGGCAATTCCGCAATAATAGCATTCAATGTTTCTTTGTTGTAAACTTCTTCATCTTGGAAATAAAAAGTCTTGAACAACTGGTAATCATTTAAAGACCAACCTACCTTATCCAAAACGGCTAGGCGATCTTCCCTTTCTAAGTAATCCAAGGGGTTGTTGCCGTGCAGGGTTCCTCTTGCAACATTGAAGTCGAATATCTCCCCCCATTCAGCCTCTTGATGCCAAACGTAGTTGTTCACTTTTTGGATGGCAATGGTTAGAAACGCTCCTATTAATAAGTAAAGTAATTTCCGCTTCCAATAGATGTCGCGGAAAATCATAAAGTAGAAAATCGTTACAGGAATCCCTAAGGCCAGTACCAGCCAAGAAGCCTTCCAACGCACCATAGCCGATCCACAGATTAAGACCATAGATATGATCCCTACTAAGTTGAGCCTTCTTTTTTCGGCACTTGTGCTTTCTGTCTGATCTTCTTCTTTCTTAGCCGAAAATTGCGCCGCCAACAAAAGCGTAACCCCAGCTAATCCAAGCATGGAGGCACTAATGGTAAATTGTAAGTGTTGTGCAAAATCGGTCGCTACCAAAAGAAAAAAGAAAGGCAAAAGAAGCAACTTTTCCCATTGTTTTTCTCTCAGTGAAGAATAGGTAAAAACAGCAAAGGCAATGGCTAGAATACCAATAATGTAAAACGAATACCAAGGCGTAGAAAAGGAGCCTATGCTGTATAATGTTTTTAGAAAAAATCCACAAATAAAATTAGAGTGGAGCAAATATGCGGATGCCACATGAGACCTGCCAACTCCTGCTACTTCCAATAGCATTCCTACATCATCATTCGTTACAAATGTGGGAATGATAAATTGATAGACAGCTACCATAAAGAGCAAAACCATTCCCATAATGAGAAAAGTTAAAGCTCCTCCAAAGAAAGACTTTTGCTGGTTATTTTGAAGTTCCACCGTTTAGCGGTTTTTCACCTAATAATATGAAGCCCGATGTTATGTTATGTGCTAAGGGATGGTGAACCAACAAGACATCCAAAAATTTAATGGGCCAAGTTAGCACCAACAGTAGCATGAACCAAAACATATGCAAGCGCTTACTACCCAAAGATAAAACAATAGCTAACCACTCTTGCACGACCCATAACATTCCAGATGTAGGTCCTCCCAAGTTGTTTAACTTCTTAATTTCGAACTCTTTGTACAAGACTTTCATCCCTTCGCGGGTTCTACGACCAAAATCCCAAGGAGAAGCGTGAAAACCCTGGATAAAGGGCAAACGTGAGTAAACAATTCCTCCCGGTTTCAATACTCGGTAAATCTCTGAAACAACCTTTTCGGGATCGGGTACATGCTCCAATACAGCAATGTTAAAAATCACATCTACCGAATTGTCCTTCAGTGGTAACTGCCCTATATCACAACTAATGTTAACGTTTTCGTAGGGGAATATATCAATATTGGATACTGAGTCAGAGATATTTGAATTACCAGCGCCTAAATTGATCGCCACTAAATCTCCATTCGACTCTACGTCTTTGATTAAATTCTTTAAAACCTTATCTCTTCTGTACACAGGACTAATAAGATCCATTAAGAAGATATAAAACTTCGGATTCTTCTTAACGAAATACTTGATTTTATCTAATGAGTTACTGACATCATCATCACCCAAGTTGGTAAAAACTATTTTATCGCCTCTTACTGCAAAATCAGAATTACAGGAACTACAATGCATTTTTGTATCGTCAAAAGAAACTTCTGACGAACCACAGTCATAACACTGAATGATACTTTTAGGTATTATTTTACTCATCTTTTACTCAATAGTTATAAATCAATATTCCAACAATCACTAGGAATGCCCCGAACAGTTGTTTACTATTTATTTTTTCATTCAAAAAAAATGCCCCCGCCAAAATCACTCCTGCAATGGCCGCTGCAGCTGCCATATACACAATATCCATCGGCAAATCTCTCAAGGCCATATAATTACAAACCGGCACAGAAACAAAAAATAGCACCGTTAGTATTAGAAATATTATCTTTTTATTCAAAAAATACAATCGGTAAAATATCTGCCCTAATACCGTTGCAAAAATGGCGCTTGCTAAAAAAACGTAACTCATGACAAACTCGTTTTTTTCTCCAAGAGCACGACGCCCAATACTATCAATCCCAAACCGATCAACTTCCCAAAGGCCAATTCAGTCTCTCCTTGAAAATATGCAATGGCATAAGTCAGTGGGAAAAACAAGGAAACAATATGATAAGTAGAAGTCACTTCATACTTCCTATGGATGACTCCCCACAAACCAAACTTCATGGCATTTATAAACAAAGCAATTCCAACACCCCAAAAAAGATACTGCATCGCCTGATTGTCATTTTCAGACAAATAATCCAAAACGACCGATGAGGCAATCGACAGCACAACCGTTAATAACACTAGTACTACTCTCATGATATAGTGTTCCAACAATGTAGTGATCGCCCGAGCAATTTGGACAATTCGTCATTATGTGATTTGTAATAAGTTGCCAAAGCAGCCTCTACTTCCGAAGAAACTGATTCTGGTGGACTGGCGTTTATTTTATCTCCTAACTTCTCCCCTTCAATATTTTCCACTCCTAGAAAATCAAAGAGTTCTTTTTTCGACGAGGTTTCAGAATTTACCAAATCTTCCAAAACCAATATGTGTAATTGTTCTTTCGGAAAGGCCTGGAAGAATGGTCGAATGTAATCAGCGTATCTACCACGTTCCAAATAGGCAAAAGGGGAAACAGAAATTTTTCGTTCTAAAACCGGAGCCTCCTTCTTTTCCAGAAACACTTCGGCTAAACTTCGAGTTTCTACTCCGTGCTGTTTCGAAAAGCGATAGTTACTTAAGGCTCGCTTTACAGGATTTCTTAAAATCATCAACGCCTTTGCCTTTGGATCAAACCTCAAGATTCGCTCCGAAATATCAGCACACTCTATGTAGCTGGTTGACTTTTCTCCCAGTAGATTTTCCGATGTTCTGTGCGCAAAACAAGTCTGATAATATTGTTCCCTCGCTGCTCTGCTACTGATGTCATGATCCAATAGAAACCTCGGTTCAGGCCGAACAGGTCTGTTCATACAAATTTCTGGATGTTGATCCAGCAAAGTGTATAAAAAAGTAGTTCCACTTCGTTGGGCTCCAACAATAAAAAAGTGTTCAGGCTTAGTCATCAGTCAACCTTCTTTTTTATTTTATAAGCCTCATCCACCGACATTTGGCGAATCATCCGAATCATATACTCGCCCATCACTCCCATCATTAGGATGGTAAAGCCATTAAAGACAGAAATCAAAACCACCAAGGTGGTCCACCCTTTCACTTCTGAGCCATAAATAAATCCGCGAATCAAGAAAAAAGCACCAATCAAAGCGCTTCCAATCGCTAATAGACCGCCTAAAAAAGTGAGTACTTTCAATGGAAAAGAACTGTAGTTGAATAGCAAACGGCTCACCAACTTCAAAATCTTCATCAAGGAGTAGTTCGATTGTCCAACCATTCTTGCATGGTGATCTGTTGGAACATTTGCGACCTTTGAAGAATACATCAGTAATAGACCAGGAATATAAGGATAGAAAGTTCTGTGCCCTACTGCCATTTCCGCCACTTCCTTCGTGAATATTCTAAAATTTGTCAGCGTAATCTCCTTAGGTTTGTCAAAAACCTTTGCATTGAGATATCCAACCACTTTGGATCCCACTCGCCTTCCCAAAGAATGCTTCTTTTGATGAAAACGGGCAAAAACCAAATCGTAACCTTCATTGATCTTGCGAATCAAGTGAATCAATTCTGCAGGTGGATTCTGCAAATCATCGTCCATCGTCACCATGTAATCTCCGGTGGCATTTGCCATACCGCACAAAACAGCCGAATGCTGCCCATAGTTTTTCAATAGATCAATCGACTTAACTTCTTCGTATCGCTGCGCTAAATCTTTTATTACCTCCCAAGAGTTATCCTTACTTCCGTCATTAACCAAAACAATTTCAAAGGATAAACGATGACTTTCAAAGAAATCAACGATCTGCTTAACGGTATCCCTGACAACGTCTTCACTGTTGTAGACAGGAATGACAATGGAGTATACCGACTGTCGATAAAGTTCCATGTTCAAAGGAAGCTCTTGAGCTACATCTTGTGCAATAACTGCTGTTGTCATAGGAGTGTTCCCGTTATTCTAATCCGTGTTCAGACGTTTTACAAGGTCATTCTGTCACTAAGAAGCCGAATTGATTGAACAGGAAGTAGTCAATCAATCTATACTTCGTAAGGAGGCTCTTTGCCTTTGCACTCATCTCTCCTATTCTTTCCTGCTGCGCTTTCTCCAGTCATGAGAGCTTTGCAGAGATACTCCCAGTAACTGCAATTCATCATGGAGCCAATTTGACCGCAAAGGTATTCGACCTTTTACATAGTAGCACGCAGAACACACTTAAAGATTAAATTTGTTGATATTTATCATATTAGCGAACACCCTCACTCGGTATCCTTACGTATTTTGCACGCTTTCTAGTAAATGTGCTTTTACAAATCTTTGTTCAGGTAGTCAATGATTTGGAATAAATGTCGATACTTGCCTGCAATCCACAAATCAAACATGAATCACCTGCGTTTTCAGACCAAAGAATGGGACTCCAATTTTTTTGGAATCCGGGTAGCCAGCTTACAGGTCTCGGAGGCAGATGACTTATCGAACTTTGAAGAAAAGTATGCAAATGAGATCAAAGCATATGATTTAATCTACATTTTTGCTGAAAAGCCGCTGCGTGCAGAAATCACAGGGAAGACCCAAGGTCGCGTATCACTCGTTGATGAAAAAGTAACCTTCCACAAGACGCTACGGAAAAAATTTCCCAAAGAAGACTTTATAGTACCTTACAATGAACACTTCAGAAAAGAAGACATCATCAAAATCGGTATTCAATCAGGTACCCAGTCGAGATTTAAGATCGACCCGCAAATTAGCGAGGAAAAATTCGAAGAGCTTTACCGACTTTGGATGGAAAAATCACTTCAAGGGGAGCTTGCCGATTTAGTCTTGGTTTGTCGAGAAGAGGAAGAAAATCGTGGGATAATTACCTTGGGAATCAATGAAGACCAAGGATTTGTTGGTTTGTTTGCCGTAAAAGAACAATTTCGAGGGAGAGGTTATGGCTCACTATTGCTACAAGCAACCGAAAATTGGCTATTAGATCAGAAAGTGAATCAATTAGAAATAGTAACACAGGGATTTTCGAAACTCTCGGTTGATTTCTACAAAAAAAGCGGCTTCGAGATCAAAAAAACGCAATATGTTTACCACTATTGGAGTCAAAAGGAAGCTTAATTAGCGTTGAAAAGAATAGAAAAAATGGATCAAACCAGTTTCCACATGCCTTTGCTGGCGATTTTCTTGCTGTTCATTTTGGGCAACAACTCCAACTTGCTGTGTCAAGATGCTCAAAGCCCTAATGTCATCGTAGTGGTGGTCGACGACCTAGGATGGAAAGACCTCGGATATCACGGCAGTGCCATTCTAAGCCCAAACATCGACAGCTTGGCGGCCAATGGCACATTACTCGATCGATTTTATGCCTCCAATCTCTCCTCTGCAAGTCGGGCTGGAATACTGACTGGTCAGCATCCAGGAAGGTTTGGACTGAGTGAAGAGAACATTTCCCCCAAGAAGTACGGCGGCTTAAACCCCAACGCAATCACTTTGGCGGAAATGCTGAAAAAAGAAGGCTATGAACACCGAGCTTGCATCGGAAAATGGCAGTTAGGACATTCCAATGTGAAATACCACCCGCTCAATCACGGATTCACACATTTCTATGGAAATTACGGTGACAAGGTAGACCACTACAGCCACCAGAGAGACAAATTTGTGGACTGGCATCGCAATTACGAACTAGCCGATGATGAGGGCTATAGCACATCTTTACTAGCAGATGAAGCTGTTAGTTTTATCGCTTCCGTCCCCAACGAACCTTTTTTCTTGTACTTGTCTTTCAACGCACCTCAAAGCCCTTTACAAGCTCCTCAGGAATATCTTGATCTTTACGACTTCGACGAGAGCCAAGCTGCTTTCTCTGCCAAAGAAAAAAAGAAAACAACTGATCAGGCAAGCCGAGTAGGCCAAGGGAACAGTAAAAGGCAGACCTACTCAGCGATGGTCTCGGCTATTGATGACGCAATCGGACAAGTAGTTTCAGCGCTAGAACTTTTAGAGATTAGAGAAAACACCCTAATCGTATTCGTTTCGGACGGTGGTGGTAATCCCAAAGAAGGAGCAGCAAGCTTTTTGCAAACTGGAAATATTGGGGAGTTTTACGAAGGTAATCTAAGAACTCCTGCCTTCGTAAATTTTCCTTCAAAAGTAAAAGCTGGACAAAAAACTGACGCCATTTGCGCGACCATCGATATTGCTCCTACAGTACTTTCACTAATTAATGCAGAACACGAATATGCCTTCGATGGTATCGATCTCAGTCCCATCTTAAGCGACAAAAAGAACAGTGAATCCTTGCAAAATCGCATCCTGTACTTAGGTCCTGATGCCCTCGTGTCCGAAAAATTTAAATTTTACAAGGGAAAACTTTTCTTTCTTCCCAAGGACAAAAAAGAAAAACGAAATCTAAGCAAGCGCAATAAAAAGACGGCTGAAAAATTCAGACAACTATTGGAAACGAAGAACAAAGAGTTCGAGTCTCCTGGAGTCATAAAAAAGGGCTTCCATCTCAGTCGTGATTGGAAAATGCCCATCGACTAAATTAAGAACTACTTGTTTAGGTATTTCTCCGCCAATTGCTGCGCCAGCTTTTCAGTAAAAAGCTGCGCTCCCTTATTATTTACATGATTCCCATCCCAAACATTTTCCTCTTGGTAAAGCTCTGGATACAAAGAAGCTGAACTCAAATTAAGTCTGTTCTTTTCGGGAAGCTCAAAAAAGACAGCAGCTAATTCTGCATAGGAATCTGGTGCCATCATCGGAGGAGCTACGAATATCAATTCAATAGATCTCGATTCACAGTAACGAATTAAATCTAACAATTGATCCAGATATTCTTGGTTAGTGGGCAAGCCCTCCATCTTCCCATCAAAGTAGCGAATACTGTTCCCTCGTTTCGTTTCATTCAACTTTCGTTTACTTTTCAAAAAACCCTTTCGAGCTTTCTTCGCTCCGCGGTCTTTCAATTTCTGAATGTTATTATAGCCGTCTCTATTTTCTCCCAGTCCTTTCTCTGCGGGATATTCCGACATTGCCAATTCCATTGCCTTAGGCAACATGCCGATATTGAATAAGTTCTCTACCCAATTTATGCTATAGTTCTTTTTTATTAAATATTTATCTACCGAATTAAAGTCATCTGCGTAGCCCTCCGTATTTTTCCAACTAAAACCCCAACTGTCTTTATCTAACCAGTATTTATTTCGATTGGTGTGCAAATTTTCTTTGCAAAATTTATCCCCTAAAGAAGTACCAATAGAACACAATTCAACTACCACCGTTTTTAATTGCTTTGGTTGGTCGGACAGCAAGTCATTTAAAACAAAAAACACTTCCCCTGCCGAAGCTCCTGAAATTCCAAAGTTAAAAGACTGCACTTCTAAGCCCGTTTCATCTTGGTAGGTCTTATCAAAACTACTAGGATCTATCCCGTGATTTATTCTACTTGTTCCTAGGAATAAAAATTCGTATTTATCTTTTTCCTGCTCCCATACTTGCGACTTATTATAAATGACTGGCCCAGCGAAATAAGTGGGCACCAATGACCGAATCAAAAACGAAGCGCCCAAGACAAGTAAAACCAATAAGATGAGCTTACTAATAAATCGAAGCATATCTAAAATTGAAAATAAATAAATTCAGAACTGCTGAAAACACCGAAGGATAAAATACTCAGTATGAGAAAAACATAAGTCGCCCAACGCAACAGAGTATTATCACTGCGTACCAAAGGTTTCCCACTCCCCCATTCTTCATAAAAATGGTAAGCCATTAAAATTCCTATAGAGACAATAATAAGCAATAAATCAGTCTGACTCACCTTCGGAATCATACTCATATCCAGTTGTGAACTAGAAAGGATGAA
>CALFBW010000015.1 GCA_937951415.1 uncultured Chitinophagales bacterium
CAGATGATGCTAAACAATGGTTGGCTCAACGAGGTAATCCTTACACAATCATTCCTACCGATATAGCGGGCGATGTAGGCATCGATTATGGTGTGTATGGCGTACCCGAAACATTCGTGATAGATGAGCAAGGAATCGTAATCATCGCTGGTACTAACCAAGATGGGGTAAAGAATGCTTTAGACAAAATCAAAGCCATTGCTTATACTCCTGACGTAGGAGACGAATTCGATGCAATCGTGAAGTCAATCATGCCTTACGGTGCATTTGTAGAGTTCTTACCGGGGAAACAAGGATTGTTGCACATCTCTGAAATTTCATGGAGCCGTCTAGAAACAATGGATGATGTTTTTGAAGAAGGGGAGACAGTGCGAGTGAAGTTAACTGGTATCGACTCTAGAACTGGAAAGTTCAAGTTGAGCCGTAAAGTTTTATTGGAACGACCTCCAAGATCTGAAGGTGGTGGCGATAGAAGAGAAAATCGACCCAGAAGAGATGATCGCAAGAGAGATTAATATGTGACCTATATAGGATTTTGCATCTTAAAAATGCGAACCGGGATTGTCGGAATTTGGCAATCCCGGTTTTTTTATATAAATGTTCAAGAAATTAATGCAAAAGGGAACCTTTTTTTCTAAAAAGATGTTCTAGTTTCAGAATGGCAATAAATTTGCATATGTGAAATAAAAACTTTAATGAAGTACAACTATTTTATCAAAGTCAGCGTTTGCATTAAAGAAAGAATGAGGTTAAAAGTCTAAAAGATGAGGCAACTAAGGATACAAAATCAAATTACTGTTCGGGAAGGACCCGCATTAGAGAAGTATCTCAATGAAATCAGTAAATTGAATCCACTTCCTGCAGAGGAAGAGGTAGAATGCGCTAAAAAGATCCTACTGGGTGATAGAGCGGCGCTAGAAAAATTAACCACTGCGAACTTGAGATTCGTAGTGTCTGTGGCAAAACAATACCAAAATCAAGGTCTATCGCTTTCCGATTTGATCAATGAGGGTAATATGGGTTTGATGAAAGCCGCTACGAAATTCGACCATACGAAAGGATTTAAGTTTATTTCGTACGCTGTTTGGTGGATTCGTCAATCTATTATGTCTGCTTTGGTAGAAAGTTCGAGAATGATTCGTCTACCATTGAACAAAGTAGATTCTTACAAAAAGATCAATCATGCATTGACAAGATTTTTGCAAGAACATCAGCGTGAGCCGAATGTGGAGGAATTAGCAGCAATGACCGAGATGAAAGAAAAAGACATCCGAATGTTGCTTAAAATGAAGACCAAAATGGTCAGCATGGATGCTCCCGTTAGTAGCGACGAAAGTAGCTCGCCGATGATTGATATCTTGGAAAACAAGACGCAAGAATTACCAGATGGAGATTTGATGAACTTATCTCTTCGTGATGAAGTAAATAATGCTTTGGCAATACTACACGATAGAGAAGCGGAAATCATTGCTTACTATTTTGGATTGAACAAAGACAGAAGCATGTCTCTCGAAGAAATCGGCGCAACTTTAGGATTGACTCGTGAGCGAGTTCGTCAAATAAAAGAGAAAGCGATTCGAAGATTGAGAAAGACTTCTTTAAGCAGAGAGCTGAAAAGCTACTTGGGCTAAAAAATCTTTGACTTTTGATTAAAAATCAGGTCTCGTACTGTAATGGTACGGGACTTTTTTATTTACAGAAGACTATTCTTTCTTTTTGTTTTGAGTTAGCCGAACAAATAGACTCTACAAGCAGCGGATCATTATCTTTGCAGCATGACGCACTTGATTGCTCCATCCTTATTAGCAGCTGATTTCTCTATACTTTCTAGCGAGTTGGCTATGTTTGATTCAAGTAAAGCCGATTGGCTGCATTTGGACGTTATGGACGGGCGATTTGTGCCTAATATCTCCTTCGGAATACCAGTAATCAAAAGCCTGAGAGCATTAACAAGGAAAGTCTTTGATGTGCACTTAATGATCGAGCAACCCGAAAATTACATTGAAGCTTTTAAGGAAGCTGGTGCAGATGTTCTTACGGTACACATAGAGGCTTCCAGACACTTACATCGTACGATTCAAGCTATTCACCAGACAGGAATGAAAGCGGGTGTAGCCTTAAATCCACATACCTCTGTCGATCTTTTGATGGATGTAATAAATGACATTGACCTTGTGTGCCTAATGTCGGTAAACCCTGGTTTCGGTGGACAGAAATTTATTACGAATACCCTCAGAAAGATTGAGCGTCTTGCTGAAATGCGAAAACGAACAAAGAGTAATTTTTTGATCGAGATCGACGGAGGGGTTAAACTAGAAAATAAGTGCGAGATTCTGCAGGCAGGAGCAGATGTTCTAGTAGCAGGTTCTAGTGTTTTCAAAGCTGAAAATCCAGTCTTAGCGATTGAACAACTCAAAGCTTCTTGCAATCATACTATCACCATTTAGAACGCGTTTTTAAGCTGTGAATAAATCTTTAGCGATTCTTTTTTTCTTTCTCTTCTGTTCCTTTGCGATTCAGGCTCAAAATAATTTGGTCTTCGGCTATTTGAAGTCGGATGAAGGAGAGTATTTAGTTGGTGCAACAGTATACAATACGCAGTCAGAGAAAGGAAGTGTTACCGATGGAAGAGGGTAC